>CAJXRM010000048.1 GCA_913059205.1 uncultured Flavobacteriales bacterium | reverse complement strand
TACGAGATTTCTGCCTGTCTCGTGGGCTCGGAGATGTGTATAAGAGACAGATTGACATGGTAAAAGATGCAGTTTCACAGAATGAAAATGCGAATGGATTTATCTTTGACGGTTTTCCAAGAACAAATAAACAAGCTGATGCTTTAGATGCATTTTTAGCTGAGATGAATACTTCAATCACTGCGATGATTTCGTTGGATGTTGAAGAGGAAGAGTTAAGAGCGCGTTTAGCAAATAGAGCAAAAGACAGCGGTAGACCTGACGATGCAGATCCAAAAGTGATTCAAAATAGAATCGACGTTTATAAAAATGAGACTGCACCAGTAAAGGAATTTTATGCTGCTCAGAATAAATGGATAAAAATTGATGGATTTGGTTCAATTCAAGACATCACAACACGATTGTTTGCAGCAGTTAATAGTCTGTAAATTCATCCAATAGTATTACAATAATGGCCTCTGACAATTTCGTAGATTACGTAAAAATTCATTGTACTTCTGGAAACGGTGGAGGAGGTTCTGCGCATTTTAGACGCGAAAAATATATTCCTAAAGGTGGACCTGACGGTGGTGATGGCGGACGCGGAGGTCATGTGATTTTGCGCGGAAATAAACAGTTATGGACTTTATTGCACCTAAAGTTTAAAAAACACATCAAAGCTGGTCATGGCGTTCACGGTTCTGGAAACTTAAAAACGGGTGCTGAAGGTGAGGATGTATACATTGATGTTCCTTTGGGTACAATCGTGAGAGATCCTGAAACTGAAGAGGTCATTTTCGAAATCACTGAAGACGGTGAGGAAAAAATTATTCAGAAAGGAGGCCGCGGTGGAATGGGGAATAACAATTTTAAATCTTCAACTAATCAAACGCCTCGATTTGCCCAAACAGGAGAAGAAGGTATTGAAGGTTGGAAAACCTTAGAATTAAAATTGTTAGCAGATGTTGGATTGGTTGGCTTTCCAAATGCAGGAAAAAGCACTCTTCTTTCCGTTGTTTCTGCTGCTAAACCGGAAATAGCAAATTACCCGTTTACTACAATTCGACCAAATTTGGGAATTGTAAAGTACAGAGATCACCGTTCATATGTAATGGCAGATATTCCTGGAATTATTGAGGATGCACACAAAGGTAAAGGGTTGGGATTGCGTTTTTTAAGACACATTGAACGAAACTCCTTATTGTTATTTATGGTGCCTGCTGATAGCGATGACATTAACAAGGAATACCAGGTTTTATTGAATGAATTGAAACTATATAATCCTGAATTAATTCATAAAGAGCGCTTGTTGGCGATTACAAAGTCGGATATGCTAGACGACGAATTGATAGCGGAAATTAAGCCAACTTTACCTAAAGGAGTGCCAACACTATTTATTTCTGCAGTAGCTCAAACTGGAATTACGGAGCTGAATGATTTAATTTGGAACACATTAACAAGTGATGGAAACACTTGAAGCGATAGATAGAAGTATTGTATTGGCCATAAATGGAATGAATTCGCCGTTTTTAGACGAAGTGATGTGGATTATTTCTGAAAGGGTTACTTGGGTTCCAATTTATCTGTTAATCATTTTTTTATTCTTCAAGTTGTACGGTGTAAAAAAAACGGCAATTTTTCTTCTCGTAGCCATAGCAACGGTGGCTGTTGCTGATTTGATTTCTGTTCATTTGTTCAAAAATATATTCGAGCGCTATAGGCCTTCACACCATGCACTGTTAACGGATAAACTGCATTTTTACAAATTCGAAAGTGGCGACTTTTATAAAGGAGGTCAATATGGTTTTGTTTCTTCTCATGCCACAAATTTTTTGGCAATCGCGACATTTTCGATGCTCGCTTTGAAAGGAAAATATTCATTCTTGTTGCCACTGCTAATAGGCTCGGGTGTTCTAATTCTTTTCAGTAGAATTTATCTAGGTGTTCATTATTTAAGTGATGTATTTGTTGGCTCCTTGTTGGGATTTGGCGTTGCCTATTTGATGCATCGTTTTGTATTTATTCCTATCTTGAGGAAGATTTAAATCAAAATGACATATTTATACATTTTTATCGGAGGTGGTTTGGGAAGCTTAGCGCGCTTTCTGACAAGCAAATTGTCGCATCAACTCTTCTCAACATCTTTTCCAATTGGAACGTTTATTTCGAATCTAATCGCTTGTATGTTATTGGCGTTAATTGTCGTTTTATTCTCTGGTAAACAAAGTGAATTTGTGTGGATTCAACCGCTTTTATTGATTGGTTTTTGTGGTGGCTACAGTACGTTTAGTACATTCAGTAATGAAACGTATGATTTGTTAACCAATGGTCAAGTGGCCATTGGAATTGCCAACATTCTAATTTCGGTAATTGTTGGAATAGGTTTGATCTTTTTGATTCGCTCCAAAGCTTAAGTTCGTTTGTTTTTGTTGAGCTATATTCTGTTCAACAGCTACAAGAAATCAGGAATCAGTGTCTTAATTTTTGCTTCCAATGCCATTCGCTTTTCCAATAGTTTAGCCGTATCCGTTTTCGCAATAACTCCTTTCGTTTTAAAACGCTTGAAATTTACCATCCACATGTATGCGGCTAAACCTGTTAATCCAATACTGAAAAAGTATCCAATCCATAACCACCAACTTGGGAAAATAAAATAATAGAATATAAAAATGAGAGGAATATTCGCGATTGCGATAAACAGTTGACCAAGTATTACCTTCATTGAGCCCCAAAAGACTTTGCGTTTCATAGTTTTTTGAACGAAACGTTTTGCCAAGATATAAGCCGGTGCACAATGAATAGCTCCAATTATCGCGAATGGAAATAGTAAAATCATCATCATCACTTCTTTAGAACGACTTAAATTTCTGTCATTGGCCTTCCAAAACATGTATTGCTCTTGGATTTTAAATCTTTTTATCAGCGAAAAGTAGTTTCTTGATTCCTCTTCCAATGCTGCAAGTTCCTTGTTTTCTTCAAAGTTTTGCTCGTTAAACCAATTGGCCAATTTTCTTGAATATTCCCAACGTTGTTTTAGGCTGTATTTTTTGTCAAAGTTGAGCGCATTCATTCCTTTGCGGTTGATCATCATGATTTGTTCATGGAATGGAGCATGCTCTTTATCCTTAATGTGAGTCAATTGAAGCTGCATCAAATGCTCAATCTTTTTCGTCAATTCATTGATTACTTTGTTCGGATTTTCTTCAAATGCTTCGCGGTAATCGTTCAGTCGAATTTTATCTGAATAGGAAATTAGAACATCGCTTCTCATTTGATTTGGATCAGAATAATTTACTCCTACTGCAGCGATGTAAATGTCCTTTTTCCAATTTAATTTTTCCAAAGTGGTAAAACCTATTCGGACAGCTCCTTTTTTAACTGGCTTCAAGCGACGGATAAATGTATCATCTGTAAACCCTTCGCCAAAAATCAATAAATTTCTTCCGAACGAGAGAATTTTTGCGCATTTATCGAATACGGCCTCATTTTTCCCTTTTGTATCATCACCATCAAGTTGGCGATATATGGGAAGCATGTGACAAGCCCACAAAAATGGCTGTGTAATTTTATTAAAGATATCCGATCGTGTCATGAAGAAAACAATTGGCATGCGTAAAACTGCAATAACCAAAGGATCCATGAAAGATGCAGCATGATTACTAACGTATATTGTTCTTCCTAATGGTTGCTTTGGCGAATTGATAAACTTCATACGAGGATAAAATACTCGCAAGGAATAACTTAAAGTTGTTTTTAATAAAAAGTACAGAATACGCATAAAGTTCTCAGCTTATTCGGACAAAAATAGAAAGAATCAAGCGAAATGAAATTAATTCTCCGGCGTTTTCAAGTTTTTATCTCCATTATGTTCTTTTAACAGGGTGATTGCTGAAAACTTTTCATTCCCGCGTTCGTTCGTGGAACATTGAGGTGTAACTTCGAAGTTGAAAAATTACAATTATGAAGAATGTAGGAATTATTGCTGGTGGATTTTCATCTGAATACGCAATTTCAGTGCTGAGTGCAACAAATATAAAGAACAACTTCCCAAAGGAATTTTCTACTTATCTTATTTTAATGGATAAAAAAGGATGGTCAGTAAAACTGGATGACGATTCTGTAGTACCAATGAATTCTTCTAATTTGACTTTTCGGATCAATGATAAAGAAGTAAAAATCGATGTTGCGATTGTATATATTCATGGTAATCCAGGCGAGAATGGAAAGCTTCAATCGTATTTGGAAATGATTGATGTTCCTTACATTAATTCTGGACCGCTGGCGTCGCAACTGTCATTTGATAAATGGTATTGTAATCAATTTCTTAGAGGTTTTGGATATAAAGTAGCGGATTCAATTTATTTGAATGATGCCAATCAAACGATTGATGAAAATGCCATTATAGACAGACTAAAATTGCCTTTGTTCGTAAAACCTTGTGATTCGGGATCGAGCTACGGAATATCCAAAGTGAATGAGCCGAATCAATTAAAAGAAGCAATTGCAGGCGCATTCAAAGAAGGGCGTACTGTTGTATTGGAGCGCTTTTTAGCAGGAACAGAAGTGACATGTGGAGCTTACAGAAGCCGAAATGGATTGCAAGCCTTACCATTGGTAGAGATAATTTCAGAAAATGAATTTTTTGATTATGAAGCGAAGTACGAAGGTCTTTCTCAAGAAATCACACCTGCTAGAATTAGTGATGAATTAACCTTAGAAGTACAAAGAATCACTCGAGAAGTGTATGATTTATTGAAATTACGCTCTATTGCGCGAGTAGATTTCATGATTGAAAATGGAGTTCCTTATATCATAGAGGTAAATACAACACCAGGTTTTTCGGGAGAAAGTCTTGTTCCAAAAATGATTAAACAAGCAGGAAAAACAATTGAACAGTTGTGGCAAGAAATTGTTGAAGTCGAATTTATTGATTTGCAATCGCATTAAAGACAGATTCCATTTTTTGACGTATTAATGTTGCACTGCATTCGTAGTTATTCGCAATTAATGCAAATGCGTATTTTTTACCACTTTTTCCATCAATAAAACCTGCATAGCTTTTAATTCGATTCATTGTACCGCTCTTTGCATACATTTTATTTTGTGCCGCCTGCCCTTTACATACGCTCCTTAATGTCCCACTTACTCCGGCAATGGGTAGTGAGTTTTTAAAATCGACGGCATTCTTACACTTGCTCATATAGTCTAACATTGAAATATAATGTTGAGCAGATATAGCATTCGTGCGAGAAAGACCGCTTCCGTCATTGATATGCAATCCTTCAGTATTTATTTTTGATTTCCAGAAATTTTCCAAAACGCCAATTCCATTTTCTGTGCTTCCGAGACCTGTTTTTTCAAGACCAATTAAAGTTAGCATGTGCTCAGCAAATAAGTTAATACTGTGCATATTCGTTTCGGTAATGATATCGATTAGGGCAGTTCCATGATTTTCATAAATCAATGTCATTTTATTGATGTCAAGAGGCTTGATTTCCAATTGTCGCACAGCCTTCGGCAATTCGTTGACTGCGATGTTTGCCTGTGCAAGCAATTCATTCAGTTCGTGCGCGATTTGGAATTCAGGATCGGGTAAACTTCCCTTTACAACAAAGTCAGATTGATTTATGGGAAGGGTTCCTGTTCCAAATCGATCTAACGAGTATGGAGCACCGTAAATGTATGAGTTGTCGCCGGACTTGGCAGATGATGTTATATAGTTGTGAAAAACCATATTCGGCACAACTGGCGAAGTGGAAGTCAGTTTTGTCGAATTTCCAACGTGACTAGATGTTGAAAAATGCATTTCAATGAGGTTGTCAAAAACAGTTAACCCTGAAGGACCTGATCCATAATAATTCCCTAAATCAGACCAGCTCCAACCATCTGGAGCTCCGTTGTACCCACATTGAGATGCATCTGCTATTATCGCGCCTTCAATTTTTGTTATTCCTAATTTCTGAATTGCATCAACCCAGTTTTTAAGAAAATTATTACGCGTTTCTTTCGTAGTGAAATACTTACTGCCAAGAGTAGGATCGCCGCCACCTTTTATCCAAATATTTCCGTTGAGTATTCCTGTTGAGTCGATAAATCCATCGTAATAAATCGTGGTTTTTGGTTTGTAATTTGGTCCTAAAAGTTCAAGTGCTGTTGCTGTAGAAAATAGTTTGGCCGTTGAAGCGGTGGGAATAGATAGATCTTTGTTTATACTTGAAACCAGTTCACCAGTGCTCAAGTCGATAACTGCGAAACTTACTGAGCCGTGTTTCAAATCCTTATCTGAAGCGAAATGTTCAATTGCGGATTGTATCGTATTTTGACCAACTGCAAGATTTATTGAGAAGTAAAGACTTATTAGAAGGATACTTATTATCTTCATGGCGTAAATTTTTGATAAATTTCAGTAAGAATTCGCAATGAATATGCCAATTCAATAAAACTTTTGAACATTGGTAACTGAATGAATTGCCTTTTTATAAAGATATAGACAATAAAATCGACGTGAAAAAAATAAAAGTATTACGTATAATTAATCGATTTAACATCGGTGGCCCAACGTATAACGCCACTTTTTTGACGGCTTTTTTGGGACCTGAATACGAGACTTTATTAATAGGTGGTCTTCCAGAAGAAGGCGAATCAGATTCGCTTTTTATCTTGGAAAAATACGGTGTGAAACCATTGTTACTGAAAGAAATGGTGAGAAATCCGAGTATTTCGAGTGATAGGAAAGCGTATAAAAAGATTAAAGAGATAATAAAAGAGTTTCAACCGGATATTGTACATACCCATGCAGCAAAGGCTGGTGCTTTGGGAAGAAGAGCTGCAATTTCGTGCAAAGTACC
This sequence comes from uncultured Flavobacteriales bacterium, assembly GCA_913059205.1. Classification (GTDB taxonomy): domain Bacteria; phylum Bacteroidota; class Bacteroidia; order Flavobacteriales_D; family Crocinitomicaceae; genus UBA4466. The sequence continues at coordinate 17,019 of CAJXRM010000048.1, read as the reverse complement.
TGTTGTTATTCATACATTTCATGGTCATGTGTTTCATTCTTATTTCGGTAAAATTAAAACGAACATTTTTAAGGCTATTGAACGTCGTTTGGCTTTAAAGTCTGATGCAATAATTGCTATTTCGGATATTCAAAAACACGAACTTTCTACAGTTCACCGAATAGTCATTGAAGAGAAAATAACCGTAGTTCCGCTAGGTTTTGATTTAATTCCGTTTAGAGATAAGCGCGTTTCGGAAAGATCCGCCACACGTGAAAAGTATAATTTAAATCAAGATACAATCGCAATCGCAATTGTTGGAAGGTTAGCGCCGATAAAGAATCATTTGTACTTTTTGGAGGTAATTGAAGCTGTTTTAAAGCAAACGACAAAAAAAATAAAGGTGTTTATCGTTGGAGATGGGACCGAGAAACAAGTGATCGAATCTAAAGTGAAAATAATCAACGATACTTACCCAGATGTGGTTAAAATGACTTCATGGATTGAAGACGTTGGTGTTTTTAATTCTGGTATGGATATAATTTGTTTGACGTCAAAAAATGAAGGAACTCCTGTTAGTTTAATTGAAGCGCAGGCGGCTGGAATTCCAGTTGTAACAACAGATGTTGGAGGAGTACGGGATATAATTATTGAAGGTGAAACAGGTTGCGTTGTTTCAATTGAAAGGCAAGATTTGTTTGTTGAAAAATTGCTCGAGTTAATAGAAAATGAAAAAAAACGAGAAAAAATGTCACAAAATGGATGGATTCACGTAGAACAAAAGTTCAATTACATGACTCTTGTCCAAAATATGGACAAATTGTATAGTCGATTGTTGACTGAAAAATTAAAAAAGTGAAGAATAGAATAAGTTTACTGGTAGTGTTTTTAATTGGATTCCTTATTCAAAGTTGCGGAGTAAATAGTAACGTTATGTTCAAGCAAGCAAAGGATGAAGTGATGTACGATTCTATTCCCTTAAACCCAACAGAAGATTATAAAATATCGATTGATGATAAAATTACCTTCTCGTTAACGACTAACAACGGTACGGATATCATTGAAAAAATGAGCGGTATTTCAATGGAGAAAGCTGGAACTTCAGTAGCTACTGAGTATATAGTTCGATCAAATGGAGAGGCAGAATTACCTCTCGTTGGCAAAATTAAATTGGCTGGTTTAACTGTGGAAGAAGCTGAAGACACCTTGGTGAAGCTGTTTTCGGATGAATATGTCAATCCTTTTGTTCAAGTGAAGGTTACAAATCAACGCGTAATTGTATTTCCAGGAAATGGTTCAGATGCGAAAGTTATTCCATTGATGAACTCGAATACAACATTAATGGAGGCGTTGGCGCAAGCTGGAGGAATTACAGATAGAGGCAAGGCGAACACCATTAAATTAATGAGAAAGATTGACGGGAAAAGAGTTGTTTATGGAATAGATTTATCTACAATGGATGGTTTACAGTACGTGGATATGATTGTTCAAGCGAATGACTATATTTATGTTGAGCCTACACCAGAAATTGGAAAGCAGGTAGCTGAAAATGTTGTTCCAATCGTGTCACTAATAAGCAGTGCAATTGTTATTATTACAGCCATAACCTTATTCAAATAATATATTTTGAGCGCAAAAAGTAGTTTAATAGTTAATAAAACATATGATCCACTAATCCTTAGGACGATCATTAAAAGATATTGGTGGTGGCCGATTTTATTTATCTTTTTGTTTGGACTTTTTGCATTTTTCTACCTGAGATATACTAAGCCTCTTTACGAGTCGTCGATGATACTTCAATTATCAGACAAGGATAACGCAAAAGAAATTCTCGATATTGAGAATATAAATAAGAAAACAGATCAGCTTTCTAGTGTTGTTGAATTATTGAGATCCGAGCTGCTATTCGAAAGGGCGCTAGGCAAGTTACAATTGGATGTCAGTCTCTATTCCAGAGGGAAAATTCTTACTGAAGAAAAATACAAGACAGGTAGTTTCTACGTGCAACCGTATCAATTGAATGATTCATCGTTAATCGACCAGGAAATAAATATTAGTTATGCAAAGGGTTTAGTTTCTATAACTTATGATAAGAAAGGTAAATCGACAACCATTTCCGGCAAGATAGGTGAACACCTTAAGAACAAGGATATTGATTTGGTAATTAAAACTTCCAATTATGAAGCTTTCAAGAATGAAGCACTAAACAATGAGTTGTTTTTTGTTATAAACAGTAAAAAAACGATGGTGGCTCGAATGATTCCTGGGTTGTTAGTTGAGCCGATTGAAACAAATGCAAAAACAATAAGTATTTCTTTTCGAGGATACAATGCTCAATTGTGTCACGATCTGACATTGGCCGTGTCTGATGCCTTTATGGAATTTGATAGTGAAAATCAGCGAAAAGGTGGCGAAAATATTCTTGCTTTTATTAATAGTCAACTGGATTCACTTTCAATGGAGTTGAAGTCTTCCAAGGACAGTTTGATGCAGTATCAGAGAAACAACAATATTCCAGACCCTGAATTGCTTTCCAATACAGTTAATACAAGTTTAATCAAATTACAGGATGATTTGTTCGCAATGGAAAGTGAGATAAAAGCTTTGGAATTGGTTAATCGAAAACTTAACTCGAATATTGATCGCCTTGAAGTTTATCGCCTAATTCCAGAAATGTTAGGTAAAAGCTATGAATTGGCATTGATCGTTCATATCGAACAACTTCATGAGTTATTGGAAACAAAGGAAGATCTTTTATTCAATGCCACTGAAGAGAATTATAAAGTGAAATTGGTGTCACAAAAAATTGAAGCAAAAATTCAATTGATACGCAGAAGTGTCTCGGCAATACATGCCAGATTAATTTCAAATGCAAAAATATTAAGTACCGAAATTTCATCTTATCAAAGTGAATTATTTGAACTTCCTGAAAAGAGAATGGAATATGGAAGATTAAAAAATATTCAGGAATTGAATGAGAAGTATGTCAGTTTATTGACGGAGAAAAAAGTGATGTATTCTATTTCGGATGCGGGATTTGCAGCATCAAACCGTGTTTTGAGCAAACCAAAAATATCGGGTATTCCAGTGGCACCAAATGGTAATTTCATATACGTTTCCTTTGTGATGTTTGGATTGATCTTGGGCTTAGGAGTGATGTTTTTGAAATACTTGATGTTTAATGAGATTAACCTTTTAGAAGACTTAGAAAACCTTTTACCGAAAGAAGCGACAATTTTGGGAGGTGTTCCAATGTTCAAGTATAACATGGAATATTCACAGGTTATAGTTGCTGAAGCGCCAAAATCGATGATGGCCGAGGCAATGAGAAAGATTCGAACCAACTTAAGTTATATCAATCCAAATTATCAAACGATTGCAATTTCATCTTCCATTTCTGGAGAAGGAAAAACATTCGTTGCGCTGAATCTAGCAGGAATTATAGCCATGTCAGGTAAGAAAACGGTTATTTTGGATTTGGATATGCGTAAACCGAAAGTGCATTTGGGATTTGATGCTGATAATACCTGCGGAATGAGTTCTTTAATTGTTGGTCAATGTACCTTGGAAGAGTCTATCCAGCATTCCAAACTAGAGGGATTTGATTTTATTACAGCGGGGCCAATTCCGCCAAACCCATCTGAATTACTATTAAGTCAAAGATATAGTGAAATTATTGATGAGTTGAAAACAATGTATGAAGTAATTATCATTGATAACCCACCTATTGGTTTGGTTTCCGACGGTATTCGAAACTTGACAGAAGCAGATATTCCGATTTATATTTTTAAATCACATTATTCAAAACGAAATTTTGCGGATCGGGTAAAAGAATTATTCGAAATGCAACAATTAACAAAATTGAATGTTATTTTGAACGGAATTAGTACTGCCAAGGGAAGTGTTTACGGATATGGCTACGGCTATGGTTACGGTTATGGCTACATGGAGGAGGATTCAAAGAAATTTAAAGATACTTCGCGTTCCGGTAAATGGTACAGAAGAATATTTAGAAGATATGGAAATTAAACCAACTTCAATTGAAGGATTATTGATAATAGAACCACGTGTGTTTAAAGATGATCGGGGTGAGTTTTTTGAAAGTTTTAACCAAGTAATTTTTGACAAAGCGACTGATGGGAAATACCATTTTGTTCAAGATAATCAGTCAATTTCTAAAAAAAATGTTTTGCGTGGACTTCACTTTCAGAAACCTCCATACGCGCAAGGGAAATTGGTCAGGGTAATTCAAGGATCTGTATTAGACGTTGCAGTGGATATTCGAAAAGACTCTATAACGTACGGACAATATGTATCGATTGAATTGTCGGCAAAGAATAACAAGCAATTTTTTATTCCACCAGGATTTGCTCATGGATTTATCGCACTTGAAAATGATACCATTTTCGCATATAAATGCACGAATTATTATGCTCCTAATTATGAAGGAACAATTCGCTGGAACGATCCATTGCTAAATATTGATTGGAGAAATGAATCATGTTTAGTTTCGGAAAAAGATAAAATTGGATTAGATTTTTGTAATTTTGTCTCTGACTTTTAACTAACTGAGTGCTTTTAAAAATCATACAACTATTGGGGTTTGGAATTGGTGGTGCATTACTTGCACTAGTGTGCAACGTCCTGTTATTGCGTTTTTCAAGATCTCTTGGAATTAGGAATAAAAATGATGTAGTTGTTCGATGGAGTAATGAATCAAAACCTTCATTGGGAGGTGTAAGTTTTTTTGTGATATTCGTTTTCAGCGCCATTGCATATTCTATTGTTTTTAGTGAAGCACCCAATATTTTTCAAAACAAGCAATATGTAGGTTTGTTTGTTGCAGGTTCTTTGGCTTTTTTAATGGGATTGGCTGATGATGCGTACAACACAAAGCCACTTATAAAACTTCTTGTTCAAATTCTGTGCGGAGTGGTTCTGGTTCTTACGAATACATCAATTGATTTTTTTCATTCCTTTTATTTGGATGCGGGACTAACCGTATTCTGGGTCATTCTAATAATGAATTCACTGAACATGTTGGATAATATGGATGGTATAACTGGTACAACAGTTTTCTTCATTCTGTTGACTTGTCTTATTGCGAGTTGGATAATTTTCCCTTTTCATATAAATGTATGGAGTTTAGTTTTGATTTCAGTTCTTGGAGCTGTAGTCGGTTTTTTAACCATGAATATTCATCCATCAAAGCTTTTTATGGGTGATGCAGGTTCACAATTTATTGGGTTGTTTGTTGCGTTTTATGGAATTAAGTTTTTGTGGAATATTGGCACAGCGGATCCTGGTAATATACATCCATCTTGGTTGGGAATGTGTATAACACTAATTGCATTCACACCAACTGCGGCAGATACGTTAACTGTTGTTATCAATAGATTGAAAAAAGGACAATCACCTATGGTAGGAGGTAAAGACCATACAACACATCATTTGGTTTATGCAGGACTTTCTGATCGAAGCGTTTGGTATGTATTTGTTGGAATTGGATTTATGGCTTCTTTGATTTCAATTATTTTAGTTCATTTTGTTTCAATGAACACCTATTTACCTGTGGCCTTTTTTGTTTTCTACTTTATTTTCGTATTTGCTTTGCTTTATCGAAATACAATTAAGTATCCTGCTCCAGTTAAGAAAAAATAAGAGTTATTTCTTATTTTCGTAGAATGCAATTTTCACTCAAAAAACATTCATCCCTCGTCTTTTTCACCGCCCTTGTTTTGTATTCTTGCAATACCGATAAACAACCGATAGAAAAGGTAAAGAACACTGAAGAAATTAAATATATAAGCGAATCATTAATCCTTCCCAATTTACCAGAATCAGTTTCTTTTTGTGGCGAAGAATTCCCATTGGATAATTTTGATATTCGTGAACGCTTGGATAAAGAACTTATCGTAAATGCGTATTACCATAGTTCAACTATTCAAGGGTTAAAAAGAGCAAATCGTTTTTTTCCCGAGATTGAAAAAACACTAAAAGAAAACGGAGTTCCAGAAGATTTTAAATACCTCTGTTTAATTGAAAGCGGATTAAGTCAAGCTGTTTCTCCTGCAGGTGCACAGGGTTTTTGGCAGTTTATGCCTCAAACAGCAAAGGAATTTAATTTAACGGTCAATAACGAAATAGATGAACGCTTAGATGTCACGAAAAGCACCAAAGCAGCTTGTCAATATTTGAGAATGGCTCAGAATAAATTCAATAACTGGATGCTGACAGCTGCATCGTATAATGCCGGAATGGGTGGAATCCAAAATGCACTTGATGATCAGCAAGTGGACCGTTATTTTGATCTACATTTGAATAACGAGACAAGTAGATATGTTTTTCGAATTTTAGCAATGAAAATTATTTTTGAGAATCCCGAAGCATACGGATTCTCAAAAAAACAAATAGAACTTTATGAACCAATTCCTACGCGAAAAGTAATAGTGAAAAGTTCCATTTCAAACCTAAAAGTATGGGCAAAAATGAACGGTTCAAATTACCATATGGTAAAGGTTTTGAATCCCTGGATTTTATCGGATAAATTAAATGTTTTAGACGAAGTAATAACAATTGAATTGCCGAAATAGTGGAGAAAAAGGAATACATAGAAGTGTACGGAGCGAGGGAACACAATCTAAAAAATATAGATTTAAAAATTCCAAGAAATCAGTTGGTGGTGTTTACTGGCTTGAGCGGAAGCGGCAAATCGTCATTGGCATTTGATACCATTTTTGCTGAAGGACAACGACGTTATATCGAAACATTTTCGTCGTATGCACGACAATTTTTGGGAGGGTTGGAACGTCCCGATGTTGATAAAATAGATGGATTAAGTCCTGTAATTTCCATTGAGCAAAAAACAGTTTCGCGTTCTCCAAGATCAACCGTTGGAACGATTACAGAGATTTATGATTTCATGCGTTTGTTATTCGCAAGAGTAGGAACGGCTTATTCGTACAATACTGGTGAGCCAATGGTCAAGTATTCGGACGATCAGATTGTTGACTTAATTATTCAACAATACGCAGGAAAGAAAGTAATTGTTCTTGCTCCAAAAATCAAAGGTCGAAAAGGACATTACCGCGAATTGTTTGAGCAAATCCAAAAAATGGGTTTCACAAAAGTCCGCGTAGATGGTGAACTGCAAGATATTGTGAAGGGAATGAAATTGGATCGCTATAAAATTCATGACATTGAGATTGTAGTAGACCGATTGGAAGTTTCTGAGAAAGATAGAAAACGCATTTACGACGATGTGGTAACGGCAATGAAACACGGCGATAAATCGATGATGTTGATGAGTTTTGAAACGGCAGAAGTACGCCATTTCAGTCGTTTGTTGATGTGCCCTTCGAGTGGAATTAGTTATCCCGAGCCTGAACCAAGTTTGTTCTCATTTAATTCACCGTACGGTTCGTGTAAAACATGTAGTGGACTGGGAGAGGTTTCGGAAGTGGATATCGATAAAATAATTCCAGACTCTTCTAAATCGATCAAAAAAGGAGGATTAGCTCCGTTAGCAGAAGGAAAGAACCGTTGGATTTTTGAAAAGTTGGACGCGTACCTTGGGCAAGAAGGATTTTCATTGACAACTCCAATTTCGGAGATTAGCGAAGATGTCTTGAATGTCGTTTTATATGGAAACGAAGGGATTGAACGTTCGAATAAAAGCAACGCCATCGTGTTTGAAGGGATAATCAATTTCATTTCAAGACATTCAGAAGAGAGCTCTGCTCCAATTCAACGTTGGGCACAAAGCTTTATGAATAAGAACATTTGTTCAACTTGCGAAGGAACAAGAATAAAAAAGGAAGCACATTTTTTTAAAATCAACGGGAAGAGTATTGGTGAATTGGCGCAAATGGACATTGCTGATTTGGCAGTTTGGTTCGCTGATATTGAATCTACAATGACGAAAAATGAACTAAAAATTGCAACGGAGATTTTAAAAGAAATCAATGCGCGATTGGGGTTCATTGTAGAAGTTGGATTGACCTATCTCAATTTGCACCGCTCAGCCAAAACGCTTTCTGGTGGAGAAGCTCAGCGAATTCGTCTGGCAACACAAATAGGATCTGAACTGATCAACGTGTTGTATATTTTGGATGAACCTTCGATTGGTTTGCATCAGCGTGACAATTCACGCTTGATTACTTCGTTGAAACGTTTGCGCGATACAGGAAATTCTGTGATTGTTGTGGAACACGATAAGGAAATGATTGAAGCAGCTGACTTTGTAGTGGACATGGGTCCTGGAGCAGGTATGCATGGAGGAGAGATTGTAAACGCTAGTCCAATTGGACAGTTGACGAACAAAGATTCTCTCACCAATCAATATTTAACAGGCGTTCGAAAAATTGAACTACCGAAAACCCGAAGAAAGGGAAACGGAAAGAAATTGGTTCTAAAAGGAGCAACAGGTAGAAACTTGCAAAATGTGGATTTAACAATTCCATTAGGAACATTAATGTGTGTGACAGGTGTTTCTGGTAGTGGAAAGTCAACGTTGATTAACCAAACCTTGTATCCAATTTTACTCAAAGAAATTTATCATGGAGTTAAAAAACCGTTGCCGTACAAATCAATCAGTGGCTTGGAACAGTTGGATAAAGTGATTGAAATAGATCAAAGTCCAATTGGTAGAACACCGCGTTCTAATCCTGCGACGTACACTAAGCTATTCGATGAAATCCGTTCCTTGTTTGCTGCGCTGCCCGAAGCATTGATTCGAGGGTATAAACCAGGTCGTTTTTCATTTAATGTTGTAGGTGGAAGATGTGAAACCTGTAAAGGTGGTGGAATGAAGGTCGTTGAAATGAACTTTTTACCCGATGTGTTGGTCGAGTGTGAAACGTGTAATGGAAGTCGTTACAACAGAGAAACCTTGGAAGTGCGATACAAAGGAAAGTCTATTAGTGACGTGCTTGAAATGACCATTCAAGATGCTGCAAAGTTCTTTGAAAGCGTTCCGAAAATGCATCGAATTTTGGACACACTCGTTTCCGTTGGTTTGGGGTATGTGAAATTGGGGCAACCATCTACAACATTGTCAGGTGGAGAAGCACAACGTATCAAATTATCCTCTGAGCTTTCTAAAAAAGGAACGGGAAATACAATGTACATTTTAGATGAACCTTCAACAGGCTTGCATTTTGAGGATATAAAGATGCTGTTAATTGTGTTACAAAAATTGGTTGATGAAGGAAATACAGTATTAGTAATCGAACACAATTTGGACATTATAAAAATTGCTGATCACATTGTAGATATCGGTCCAGAAGGCGGAAAAGACGGCGGGCAAATAGTCTGTGCTGGAACACCTGAATCAATTGTGAAGAAATTTGAGAAGACGTCGCATACAGCAAGGTATTTGAAAATGGAGCTGTAAATTTTAAATGAATATATGAATGATAACAGCAAAACTATAGCATGAAAGTAACAGAAGAGCACAATTCTAGAATTGAAAAAATGACGTTTTCTTCAGTTTACCCTCATTACGTTACTAAGATTGAAAAGAAAGGAAGAACGATCAAGGAGTTGCATCAAGTAATTGAATGGCTTACGGGTTTTGATGAAAAGAAAATACACGAATTAATAAATAAAAATGTTACGTTTCTTTCATTTTTTGAAGAAGCGAAATTGAATCCAAATTCAGTGCTGATTAAAGGTGTAATTTGTGGATATCGCATCGAGGAAATAGATAATAATTTAACGCGTCAAGTAAGGTATTTGGATAAATTAGTTGATGAACTCGCAAAAGGACGTAAAATGGAAAAAATTTTACGACAGGGATAAAACCAAAAAACCGTTGATTATCTTTTGATTGGTCTTGTTACTAAATAACTATTGTGGCGTTGTAAAAACGATGGATTATTAAATTAAATTATATATTTGCCCTATGATTCAAAACATTAACGCATACTATTATTATTCAATCCTCTAGAGGAATTGAATGATTGTGCGCGTTTATAAATAGACTTAGCCCCAACGATCATTCGTTGGGGCTTTTTTATTTAATTAAATGAACATGAAACAAATTTTTGAAAATTACACAAAAGAAGACCACGAGGTATGGAAAATTCTTTTTGAACGTCAAAAGGAAAATTTAGAGGACAAAGCATGCAGCGAATACCTAGTTGCTTTGGAAGAAATGAAGGAAGTACTTCATTCGAATTCCATTCCACGGTTCACTGATTTAAATGAATGGTTCGCCAATCGCACAGGTTGGAGCATTCATTGCGTACCTGGATTAATTCCAGTTGATGAGTTTTTTGAATTACTCGCGCAAAAGAAGTTTTGCAGTTCAACGTGGCTGCGTTTAAAAACTCAGTTGGATTACTTGGAAGAACCAGATATGTTTCACGATATTTTTGGACATGTCCCATTACTTTCGCTTCCAATGTATTCGAACTTTATGCACGAATTCGGTAAATTAGGTGTGGCGCACAGAGACAATCCTGAGGTTCAAATTTTTCTGCAACGCTTGTACTGGTTTACAATAGAATTTGGACTAATTGAAGACGGCCTAAAAATATACGGAGCAGGAATTTTATCCTCTTTTGGCGAATCGATTGAATGCCGTCAGGAACAAAAAGGTAAATTGAAATATGACATTGAAGAAGTGATATTCAAACCATATGATTCCGAGAAAATACAAAATGAATACTTTATGATTGAGAATTTTCAATCGTTATTTCAATCACTTAAAACAATAGAAGAAAAATTTAAAAGCAATGAGTTGGTTAGAACAAAATAATGCCTTAACGAAAACGATTACGTTTGCCACGCAGACTAATCTCGCAGAATTCGTATTGAAAATTGCGAAAATAGCAGATAAAATGAACCATCACCCCGATTATCAAATTCGTAAATGCAGTGAGTTATCCATTTCGTTGACAACGCATGACAAAAATGGAATAACCGAAAAGGATTATGCATTGGCGGAAAGGATTGATGATGAGTTGGGTGATTAATGGATGTTTAGAACTTTTATTAGCTGTATTATGATTATTTTAGTGATAGAAAAACAATGAAATTCAGATACGCTAGACATACCAATAATTTAAAGTCGATTACGTCATTTTACACGAACATAATCGGTTTGGAGGTACTTGGCAGTTTTGAAAATCATTCAGAGTACAATGGTGTGTTTTTAGGCTTGTCAAATCAGGATTGGCACATTGAATTCACTCAATCAGATGAAAAAGCAGCACATCATCCTGATGAAGATGACTTATTGGTTTTTTATTTGTCAGAAGGAGAATTAGCTCAAGTTAAAGTGAATATAGAGAAATATGGAATTCCAAGGGTACAACCGAAGAATCCGTATTGGCAAGAACATGGAATTGAAATCAAAGACCCAGATGGTTTTGGTGTGGTGATAACTTCATTATTCTAATGGAATACGTTTTTTAATGACGAACGAAAAATTTTATTTCAAACAGGAAGAGCCTAACAGAAGTTGCTTGCTGGCAATGCGTGAAATTTTGTTGGGATTTAACGAAAATATATCTGAAACAACGAAATATGGAATGCCATGCTTTTGTTTCAAAGGAAAACAGTTTTGCTATTTGTGGATAGATAAAAAATCGAATCACCCCTATTTTTTGATGGTGGATGGCAATAAATTAATTCATTCTGAATTAAAAGCTAGGGACCGTAAGAGAATGAAAATCTTGAGTGTTGATCCAAATGTCGATTTGGCCTTAAGTACGATTCATTCTGTTTTCGAAGAGGCGATAGCCTTGCAAGTGGGTAGTGCGATTTAAATCCATATTTTTGAATGCAAAAATTTTGTAGACAAGTAGGTATTTTATTCTACACAATGTTTGATAAATAATGAAGAGGTATTTTTTTTTTGTTGTTTTAATGGTGTTTTGTTTGGCGCCAAAGAATGTGAAATCGCAAATTGATGAACAAAAATTGGGTGCTTGGTACATGTACTTCTTCAATACACGTTTTAAAGAAAGTAGCTGGGGCGTTCAGGGAGATATACAATACAGAAATTGGAATATTCTCGGTGATTTAGAACAATTGTTGATTAGGACTGGAGTGACCTACGAACCTAAAAATGCCAATGTTAAATTTACTTTGGGATACGGAGATGTTACATCCGGAGCCTTCGGTTCTGGCAAAGCGACTACAAGAGAAAGCAGAATTTATCAAGAGGCTTTAATCCCCAACAAATTGGGTAAGCGATTTTACTTATTTAATCGTTTTCGTTACGAACAGCGATTTGTTCAGTCTCAAAACTTTAGAACGCGTTATCGTTATAATCTCTTCCTAAATATTGCATTGACGAAAAGCGATATGAGTAAAAACACACTTTACCTCGCACTGTATAACGAGCTCTTTATAAATGGTCAGCGCAATATTGGTAATGGAACGGATGTTTCTATTTTTGATCGAAACAGGTTTTATGTCGCTCTAGGTTTTGTTCTTTTGGATAATCTCAAAGTTCAATGCGGATTAATGAATCAAACTACAGACACGTGGTCGAAAAATCAGCTTCAAGTTAGTTTGCACCATACATTTTAACAAACAGAATTTCCAAAGTTGTATTTCTAATATCCAATTTTCGTAATTTTGACACGAAAATAAATTGTCATTCTAACGGATCTGAAACTTTGATAAACCTTCTTCTAAAACTTATTGATTCCTTTTATTTTCTATTCAAGAAATTCATGCCACTAAAAACATATCGCTATGCAGTATGCGGAGGCGGGAATCTCGTTTTAGATACAATTCTTTATTATATCTGTTTTCATTTTATTTTCGCAAAACAGGATGTTGACCTTTCGTTAGTGGTGTTGAGTCCACATATTGCATCCTTGTTTTTTGTATTCCCTTTCACTTTCGTTATTGGATTTTTACTCAATAGATTTATTGTGTTTCCCGATTCAACTATTCCTGCTTGGACACAGCTTTCGAGATACCTCGGGGTCGGCCTGGTGGCACTAGTTATTAGTTATATTACAATGAAACTCTGCGTTGACGGATTTGGGTTTTACCCAACTCCTTCAAAAGTGTTAAGTGTTGGTGTAACAATTATTTTTAGCTACCTTATGCAAAGTAAATTTAGTTTTAAAGAGGAAAAAATAGTTTAGAATGATTCCGGAAATTAAAAGTTACATTGAACATTTTCCAAAAGAAGTAAAAGATAGGCTAATACAATTGCACGAATTAATAGTGAATGAACACAATGATATTATTGAATCATTTGGCTACAAAATGCCTTCGTACAAGTTGAAAGGAAAACCATTGATTTATTTTGCGGGATACAAAAATCACATTGGCTTGTATGCCATGTCGATTGCCCATGAAAAGTTTCAATCCGAATTGACCAATTACAAACAGGGAAAGGGCTCTGTACAATTCCCTTTAAATGAACCTCTTCCATTGGACTTAATTAAAAGGATGGTTAAATTTAGAGTGTCAGAAATTCTAACTATTTAATTTTAAATTATGCAGAAATTGGAAATCGTATTAAAAGAAATTGACCAATTGATTGAATTTCATGAACGGTTGAAAACTGATGTTTCACAAGTTAGTGTAGGCTGGCAGTTGGAGCATGTAATGATGGTGATTAATAATGTTGTAACAGCAATGGAAAAATCCAATCCAAGTGATTATCGGTATAAGTATAGCCCGATTCGTTTTGTTATAATGACATTTGGAAAAATACCAAGAGGAAAAGGAAAAGCTCCAAAGGGAGTTCAACCACTTGAGCAAGATACGCGAACAACCGAAAGCTTGAGACTGCACTATGAAAATGCGAAGTTATCAATTAAGAAACTACCCCAGCTGGATAAAAACCAATTCTTTATTCATCCGCTTTTTGGTTATATGAAGCGCAATTCGACCATTAAGTTTTTAGGTATTCATTCCAATCACCATTTGAAAATTATCAAAGATATTATTGCTTAATTCCTAAGTAGAACTACTAAGTATTACCTCCGTTTTTATAGTTAAACGCAAATGTTTCAAGGTCAATTTACACCTCATTTTATTCGAAATTGTTGATGTTTACCGAATATTTAATACTTGAAAGCATGAATACAATTTCTTATAAAAGTAATTTTTCCGATTCTCCTATAACAATGTTTGACGATAGTAATGGTGTAATTTCGATTTCAGGACGAGCGATACAAATAGATTCAAGCAAATTTTGGAACTCAATGAACAGTAAGCTCAATGAATTTCTGCAAAATTCTCTAGAAAAAGTTTCCATTCGTTTTCAAATGGAATACATTCATTCTTCAAGTATTGAGAGTCTCCTAAGATTTTTAGAACTTTTGAAATTAAATACTAAGAAAGATAAATGCATTGAAGTTGAATGGTTATATGAAAATGGAGATGAGGATATGTTGGAATTAGGAAATTTTATCAACGAGATTGTTAAGTTACCAATGAAATACATTAAAATGAATCATTCTTGCTCATGTTAAATTAATATATTTGATCAATATAGGTTATTAAAATCTATGTCTAGAACAAATTATTAGTGATGAAAAAAACATTAAGCTTCGTGTTCATGCTGATTACCTGGTTTGCAGTTATAGCACAATTTGTAATCATGATTCAAAACAGAGTGGAATCAGTTCCAGAAACAATTATTCGCTTTTTCAGTTTTTTCACGATACTAACCAATACATTGGTGGCGGTCTATTTCACGCTTCAGTTATTTAGTAAGAAGGAACCAAAATCAGGTGGTTTAACAGCGGTAACCTTGTACATTACAATAGTTGGTTTAGTGTATCAAATTGTTTTACGTCCAATTTGGAATCCTGAAGGAATGCAAATGTTTGTAGATGAGCTATTACATTCAATTGTTCCAGTTTGCGTGTTAATTTATTGGATGTTATTTGAGAATAAGCGTACTGTAAAATGGAACCAGATTCCAAAATGGTTGATTTACCCCCTGATTTATCTCGTCTTTATTTTAATTCGCGGAAACTTATCTAATTTTTATCCTTATCCCTTCGTAAATGTTTACGAACTTGGGATGTCAACAGTTCTATTAAATAGCGTCATTTTAATGGTCGTATTTATAGTAATAGCCACTATTTTATTAGGATTAGGCAAGTTGTCTTCAAAAAACCGATAATTATTTTTACCATAAATCTAATAAGCATGAACAAAATCACTTCATTTATTACCTTAATATTCTTAATTCTAATGAACTCAAACGCAATTGCCCAAGATGATCCTTACATCTGGATGGAAGAAGTTGAAAGTGAAAAATCAATGGAATGGGTGTTGAAGCAAAACAAAATCACCTCAGATAAATTGACGAAAGTTGAAGGGTTTGATGCAATGCAAGAGCAATATATTGAGTCGTATAACGATAAAGATAAAATTGTTTATCCGGATGTGGTTGGAAATTACATGTACAATTTTTGGAAGGACGAAAATCATGTGCGTGGTCTTTGGCGTAGAATGAGCTATGATGATTATTTGGCAAGTAAAACAGAGTGGGAGACCGTTTTAGATTTAGATGAATTGTCAAAAAAAGACGGAAAAAAATGGGTTTTTCACGGGGCAACTTGGTTAGCACCTAAATACGAAGTTTGTTTAGTTGCCTTATCTGATGGAGGAACTGACGAAGACATAGTGCGAGAGTTTAATGTTGTTTCGAAAAAATTTGTAAAAGGCGGGTTTGAACTGCCATCTAGCAAAGGAAGCGCAGATTGGATCAATGAAAATGAACTAATCATCAGTCGTAAATTTGGTGAAGGTACAATGACGACCTCTGGTTACCCTCGAATTGTAAAAAGATGGAAACGTGGTACAGCCCTTAAATCTGCTGAAGTTGTAACCGAGGGACCGGATACCTTAATGGGAATTTGGGCGAGTTCTTCTTTAATTGACAAGGAACGTTATGTTTTTATTAGTAAATCGTCGTCTTTTTATTCGCACGAAACCTTTTTACTTATCGATGGAAAGTTGAAGAAAATGAATTTGCCGAATGATTCAGATCAATCGGGTTATTACAAAGGTCAATTGTTGTTAACTTTAAATTCAGATTGGAAAGTTGGTGAACAAGTGTTTCTTTCTGGAGATTTGGTGGCAGTAGATTTCAAAGGGCTATTGAACGATAATTTGAAAGTGACGCGTGTTTTTTCACCAGATGAAAAGTCGAGCATTAGCGGAGTTAGTGTTACAAAAAGTCAAATGATTTTAAATATCCTTCACAATGTACAAAGTGAATTGTTGGATTGTGATTTTATAGACGGGAAATGGACGTCAACAAAAATTGACGCGCCAAAGTTCGGGACAATGTTCGTAACAGGAACAGATGATGAACGAGAGGGTTATTTTTATCAATTCAGTAATTTCATTACACCTCCGACTTTGGTGCATGTTCTCGGTGATAAGGTAACGCAAATCCGTCAATTAAAACCACAATTTGATGCAACAAATTTGGAAGTACATCAATACGAAGTAAAATCAAAAGATGGAGTTACAGTTCCTTATTTTATCGTGCATAAAAAAGATTTAGTTTTAGATGGAAACAATCCAACATTGGTATATGCTTACGGAGGATTTAATATTTCAATTACGCCTAATTATAGTACGCGAACAGGAATTGGTTGGTTGGAGCAAGGAGGAGTTTACGTAATCGCAAATATTCGCGGTGGAGGAGAATTTGGACCAAATTGGCACCAATCAGCGTTGAAAGAAAAACGTCAAAATGCATACAATGATTTTTATGCAGTTTGTGAAAATATTATTGAACGTAAAATATCGACTCCAAGACATATGGGAGCCTTTGGGTGGAGTAATGGTGGTTTGATGGCAGGAGTTGTGGCAACTCAGCGTCCAGATTTATTCAACGCGGTAATTATTGGTGCTCCATTATTGGATATGAAACGTTTCAATAAAATGTTGGCTGGTGCAAGTTGGATGGGAGAATATGGAAATCCAGACATTCCTGAGGATTGGGAGTATATCAGTAAATTTTCACCGTATCATAATGTTCATGCCCTGTCTCTTATACACATCTCCGAGCCCACGAGACAGGCAGAAATCTCG
>CAJXRM010000047.1 GCA_913059205.1 uncultured Flavobacteriales bacterium | reverse complement strand
GAGATTTCTGCCTGTCTCGTGGGCTCGGAGATGTGTATAAGAGACAGATCATAAGCAGCATCCAATAAAGCTCCATCCCCAGAACAAGGGTCAATTACAGTTGAGTTCACGTTTTCGATTGTCACTGTTGCCAATAAAATTGACAACTCTGTGTCGGACATTATTTTTCCTTTTTTGTGAAGTGTTTTTTTATCATATACTTTTGAAGTCAAAAGGTTGAAAATATACTCAGGTAATGGGTTGTCAGAAACCGCTTGTGAACTATAGCTATTTAAAGCTTGAATAGTATTTTTGAAGTATTGAACAATCGTTGAACTGAAATTTTCAGGAAAAATTCTATCTGTTGAATTAGGGTGATTGGAAAATACTTGATTAAAATCTAACTGTATAACTCGGTTGTAGTTATTGGTTAGTTTTGTAATGAAAGTTTGTAGATTATCATTAGCGAGTGGAAAAGTCCGGAAAAAGCTTTGATTTGGATTGCTTGTTTGATTGTAATAATCTTTTAGATAAGCAAAAGCCAATAATCTAAAAAATTCATAAAGTGTAATTTCATCTGCTAAGTCTTTGTTTAGCGACAAACTATTACTCACGCTTTGATAATTTTGAACAAACGTATCAATTATAGGTTGCCAATTATTATCCCAATTGGGTTGCGTTCGATTATAAATAATTGGTAAAATTTGTTCAAATGTTGCTTGAAACTCAATACTTGTCTGTGTTGCGTCTCGATTTTGTGGATTAAATGGAGTGTGTGACTTTGGATTTCCTTTTAGTATGCAAGTTGAAATTGGACCTTGTCTGTCTGCAAATAAGATTAACTCCTCAATATTCGTTAAACAAAAATACTTCGGATAATTTGGTTCCCAGTAAGGCGAAAAATCGGACACATATGACCTTGATTGGTTTTGAAATCTTTGTGATGTAACATCACGTGCTGTTTTTTTTACTTCGATAACAAAAATGTATCTATTTGAAGATTTTAACTTAATTGCAAAGTCAGGTATGATTGTACTATTTGGAATAGCAGGATGATGCACTAATTCCATCACAGAGTCATAGCCACAATTTATGATAGCGTTGTTAATAGCACTTTCAACGACAGGATGAAATCCAGTAACTTCATCAGAGTTATACCAAAGGTTTATCATTTTAATTCAAGTATTCTTTTATTTCATTATTTAAATCATCAATTGTTAATGATGAACTTGTTTTTTCATTGTATTCGTCAATCAACACCAAATCAATTTTTTCAATTATATGCTTTTGACCGTTTTCATATCTGCTCACATACATCAATTCTTTTCCTAGTAATTCTAATTTTTTAATGGTCGGTTCTGAAAGTTTTTTTACGTCAATTACTTTCACTTCTTTAAACTCGTAAAGCTGTATTTTTCTCAAACCATTCCCCTGACTTCTTGAATGGCTCAGTGTATTTAATCTCGTAAAAGATGAGTTTAAAATTGAAAAATTAGCTAATTCATTATCCTTGATATTGAGAATATAAAAGTTATCAGAAGACAAAAACTTGTTCGGATTATAAATGAAGTCAATGTTGTTTCTTAAATAATAATTAAAAATAAAATTGCCCGTTGCTTTCAAATTGATTTTATACCAATCTCTTTTAGTTTCAATATCTCTTTTTACTGCTATAAACTTTTGAGTTGGTGTTTTTAGAATTTCATTTTTAACTGATTCTAAATATTGTTTAGTTTCATTAGATATTGACCCATTAACTGCTAGAATGTAAGCATTCTCTTGGTTTGCAGTGTAGGTTTTAATCTGTGAAACATCTTTGATAATTGGTTTTAGCTCAGGAAGTTCATTTTTTGAGAAAATAAAATAACCATTTACTACTGCCGATGTTCCTCTTTGGATTGGTTGCGAAACAATTGTTTTAAGTTCTTTAAACAGGTTGGATTTGTAATTGATTATACTTTGATTGTTGAAGCTATAAGTTAATAACTCTTGTTGTTTCAATTTTAAACATTTTGCATTTAAACCATTATAAGTTCTTAAATCATTCAAATCATTCAGCGGATAATATGATATAGATTTCTTATGGCTTTTATCTTTTACAAATTTTATCACAGTAGCACCTATTTCTACATTATCAAAGGCACTTTTTTTGAAATGATAAATACTTTCTATGTGTCCTAGTTTAAGGAAAGATTCTTTTAAAAATTTTCCAAAACTGCTGTAAAGCCAACTGTCATAAATAACAGCAACCATTACACCATCTTCTTTTAAATGCAAAACTGACTTCAATAAAAAGTAGATATATAAATTTGATTGTGAAGGAATAGTTGATAACAGAGAAGACATATTGTATCTGATGCTTTCTTTTGAATTAGCACCGACTGATAATAGTTCTTGTCTCACATAAGGTGGGTTTTGGACAATTAGGTCGAACTTTTCGCTGACTGGTAAGTCAAAGAAACTGCCCTTAATTAAAGTTCTATTTGGGCTTTCGTAAAACTTATTTATTTCTTCAGTGATTAGGTTAATGTCAATTTCAACACCTTTTAAATGGCAATTTGAAAAGTCTTCAGTCATTGCTTTAAAAAAAGTGTTTGGCCCGATACAAGGATCAAGTATAGAAGAATTTGGTTTTAAATTGTCTCTTAGTAACCGAATCATAAACTTAGCAAGAATTGCAGACGTAAAAACCTGTCCTAAATTTTCATCTTGTTTAGGTTTGTTAGTTTTAGTCTCAAAATCCTTTGAAAAGAATAATTCTAATTGTTCTTCAAAAGTTTGAATTACCTCTTCTAATTCTTTGTATGGTTTACAAACGTAATTAAGCATTTTTTAGACTTTTATATTTTACTTGTTCTTCAGCTACTTTCAAAGCTGTCAAGGCTGATTCCTCATCTCTTACAATTGAGTAAAGCTTGTTAGCAAGCCACAATGATTCAAGTTCTTCAATCGGTATTTTAAAGAGTTCATTCAACTTAGTTAAATCTTCTCTCTTTAAGGGTTTTTGGTCATTTTCAACCTTACTTAGAAAACCTTCTCCAATTCCAAGCTGATATGCAAGCTCTCTTTGTTTAAGACCAGCCTGTTCCCTTAATTCTTTTATTTTTTGTCCAAGTGTCATTGTATAATTTTGTACTTGTCTAAATTTGGTCAAAATTAATGAATAATTTCGGATTATTTTGTCGAGCGTTGGAAAAAAATGGCTCTTTTGGTTTTTTGAGCGTTGGCTTGAGTGTAGGAAAAAACCAAATGTGCCATTTGCGGGTCGGCTTTTTACACTGAGCGATAACGGTTAGTATATGAAAAGTAGGCGATTTCGAAGTACTAAACTTTCAGTTAAGCACAAAGTTTGATTCGAGCCAAAACCCTTCATTTTACTAATATCTCGCCTATTTTTTATATACATTGTTGTGCCTTCGTTGTTTCTTTTTTCAGTTTGTCAGTCAGCGTTGGGGTAGCCATACTCTTTGCCAAGTTTTGGTTTGTGTGTCGCCTTGTGCGACTTGGTAATGTGTATTGCTACTGAGTTGGCTTTAATAATTCAATGTCAATCCTACACCAAATCCCATATCACTATCGTAATGTGCTTTAAATCCAAAATTTTTACTTGCTATATAATTTAGTCCAACCATATATTCCTTGTCAGTATTTACCATAAATGTGGCTCTAAACCTTTTTGATATGGGTATATCTTCTCTCCTTAATTGAATTCTTACATTTCCATCTTGATAGATTTCGGTTTGCAAAATTAAAAGCATTGGCAAAGTGTAGGCAACACCAAGACTGAATTGTGTACGGTTGTCTTTGGTATTTTTTTGTCCGAATAGGTTTGTTTCTACTTCGTTATGTCCTAATTTTCTGTAACGCCAATCAAATCCAACAAAGGGCAGCAGCCATTGCATTTTTCCAATATATCGACCAATGTGCGTTTCACTCTCGTAACCGTGTCTGTCGTTATATCCCAAACGCCATTCTGTCCCAAAACTCCATCGAGCATTTTGCAGCATTGCCATTCCGTCATTTCCGTTGGTTGCAAAGTCATTTTGTGCCATAAAATGCAAAGCGTTGCTTTCTCGCTGTAATTTTTTGTAAGCCCATTTTTTGTCAGGCAACAACGGATTTGGAGCTTGGTTTTCATAACTAAAAA
This sequence comes from uncultured Flavobacteriales bacterium, assembly GCA_913059205.1. Taxonomy (GTDB): domain Bacteria; phylum Bacteroidota; class Bacteroidia; order Flavobacteriales_D; family Crocinitomicaceae; genus UBA4466. Next base: position 20,093 of record CAJXRM010000047.1, on the reverse strand, counting down.
CACGGTTCATTCCTGCCATCATATGGTAGAGAATATGACAATGAAAAAACCAATCGCCTTCTAAATTGGCTTCAAATTCAATTACATTGGTTTCCATAGGCATAATATCCAATACGTTTTTGAGTGGTGCATAATCGCCTTGCCCATTGATAACTCTAAAATCGTGACCGTGTAAGTGCATAGGGTGTCGCATCATAGAATTATTGTATATTGTAATTCTTACGACTTCTCCTTTTTTAATCAATATTTTATCGGTTTCAGCAAGCACTTTATTGTCCATACTCCACACATATCGGTTCATATTGCCTGTTAATTCAAACCTTAATTCCCTGATTGGTGCATCTTTTGGCAACGTTGTTATTGTAGGTGATTTCAACATAGCGTAATTGAGGGTTACAATATCCGTATTTCCTGAACCGTGATTGGAATGGTCCATATTCTCCATATCCATTTCTGGCATTTTATCCATTTTCATAGGTTTCTTTTCGCCCGTAATTTCAGGATACATTACTGTGTTCATATCCATTTGTTGCAGGCTCATATTCATACCCATATCTTTCATATCCCCATTCATTTTCATCATATCGTTCATCATCTTCATTCCTTCAAAATATTTCAATTTTGGTAATGGATTTACCAACTGTTTGATGCCTGAACCAATATAGATAGAAGCCGACTTGGTGCGGTCTTCGGGTGTAGCCAAAAATTCGTAAGACGTATTTTCTGCTGGAATTGTAACGATTACATCATACGTTTCTGAAACGCCTATAATCAATCTATCCACTTCCACAGGTTCTACATCATTTCCGTCATTGGCAACTACGGTTATTTTTCCACCTGCATAAGTGAGCCAAAAATAGGACGATGCACCACCGTTTGAAATTCGCAATCTTACTTTATCACCTGCCTTGAATTGTGATAGTTGACTTTCTGATGTTCCGTTGATAAGAAACTTATCGTAATAAATATCACTCACATCCATTGCTAACATTCGTTTCCATTCGTTAGTAACTTTCGTTTTGAAATGTCCTTCTCTAATGGCTTCAGCATAACTTTGAGTTGTTCCTTTTTTAATTGCGAACCAATCCGATGCATTGTGTAACATACGGTGTACATTATCTGGATTGTAGTCTGTCCATTCGCTTAAAATGACAGGAACAGTTGGCAAATCGTCAATACCTTTTCTGAAAGAAGGGTCGTCTTCTCTTTTTTTCAAAATCAGAGAACCGTACATTCCTATTTGCTCTTGAAGTCCGCTGTGGCTATGATACCAATGTGTTCCGTTTTGTATGATTTTAAAACGATAAACGTGTGTTGTATTTGGTTCAATGGGCATTTGGGTTAAGTAAGGCACACCGTCTTCTTTATTAGGCAAATACAAACCGTGCCAATGCAAGGATGTACCTTCTTTAAGTTGGTTATGTACGTAAATTTCTGCCGTGTCGCCTTCGGTAAACGTGAGCGTTGGCATAGGAATTTGCCCATTTACGGCAATTGCCCTTTTTTCTTTTCCTGTAAAATTAACGATGGTATCTTTTACGTAAAGGTCATATCGCACCACTTTTTGGGCGAATATGTTTGTAGTTACCAATAGTAAAACAACTATCGGCAACAGTTTTTTAAAAATATTTTTTTGATTATCCATTTGAGAAATTTCATTTTTTAATTGCGTTGAAATAAGAAAATGTGCCAATTGCTGTATTGATAGAGTTTGTTACCACTACATCTTCAAAACCTGCCTTTGAAATAAAATTGGGCATCAATCCTTTAACATTATCATTGGTAGTTTTGAAACCGTCTAATAACTGAACTAAACCAAAAGTTAATCGCATCAATTTGTTTTGTGCTTTACCCCAATCGGCAATAATGAGTTTTCCGTTGGGTTTCATAACACGATGCAATTCTTTAAGGCAATTCAGTTTCGTTTCAGCATCTAATTGATGAAAGACCAAGCAACTGTAAACTTTTTCAAAACTATTGTCGGCAAAAGGCAAAACATTACCATCGTACAAGTGCAATGGGATTTCAATATTATCTTTTGCCAATTTATGCTCGGCAATGGCTTTTACTTTATGGTCAATATCCAAACCTTCTAATTTTGTATTTGGGTTCGCCTTGTGTACCAAAAGCAAATTTTGACCTGTACCAAAACCAAACTCTAAAATCTGTTCGTTTGCTTGTGGGTTTATTTCTTCGACCAAAAGCCTTCTGAACTTCTTTTCGGGCATAGTGATTTTTATTGCCATATCGTAGTAGGCTGTTAAAAAATCGTAACCTAATGCAGGGATATATTTCATTTTATTCATTTTGTTTAAGTCGGGTCTCTACCCAATTAATAATTTTTTGTTTATCATCATCAGAAAGTTTTGCGTTACTGTGCATCAGAAGATATGAAGGCAAGGGCATTTCATCTGCCTTAACCTGTTTTGAAATTCTGTCCAGTTTGTTTTTTTGTTTACGTTGGGAATAATTACCAAATTCATTGAAGTTAAGTTCTTCCTTTCCTTCACGAATATGTCCATCCATTAACAATCGCATAGGTTGAACATTACTATACCAAGGATAGTTGGTGTTATTGCTATGACAATCGTAACAGGAAGTTTGCAAAATATTCATTACGTTTCCCGGAACATCATAAATATAGCGAATGTCAGCTTTTGGGATGTAATCCTGTTGGTTAATATCAGTCGGGATAAATTGCACCCCGACCAATATAACCACCAAAAGAATCGCTATTCTTTTCAACCACTTCATCATTTAGTTGATAACATTTTGAACTTTCCCACACGTTGGCATTTTAGTTCCCATATATGGATTACTTATTGCTTCCTTGTTGCTTATCCAAATTGCTCCTTTATTATCATTAGCCATTGGGCAGAAATCTTCATATAATTTTTGAGAGGTTCCTATAATTGCTATCAAATCTTTAATGTCTGTGCTTAAAGAAACCAAATGTTCCCGTTGATGACTAATCTCGCTCGCATTTTCGGAAATGTGTTCTGCATTTTCAATAGCAGTTTCCAAAATATCATTCACTTCCTTCTGCTCATCATCTGACAGCTTAGAACCTTTAAAACCTTTTAAAGAGGTCACTAACTTTGCAGAAGCTTTTGCTGCGCTTGATGCATCATCCTGAACAAGGTTTTCATTAATTGCAAAATAATCTTTCAGAACAACAGTAAGGTCGCCCTTCATTTCCCCGATATTGGCAGATACATTTCTGTTTTCTTCTGTACCTCCGTGCTCGTGATTGGAGTGGTCGTGTTCCATTCCTTCTTCATTCTGATGGGAATCGTTTTCCGATTTGGAATTATTTCCGCAACTTGCCATAATTAAACTTCCGCTAAATAAGGCAATCATTAATTTTAAATTGATATTTTTCATTTTCTTAATTTTTTATTGTTATTATTCAATTGTTTCAACCGTTTTTCCACAAGTGAGCATTTGTGAGCCATAGTAAGGGTTTTTAATTCCACTTTCTTTACTCAACCAATTTGCACCTTTGCCGTCATTGTACATTGGGCAATACTGATAGTAAACTGGCGTTTCAGATTTGGAAACCTTTATCAGTTCGTACATATTTTTTGACAAACTCGTGAAATGGTCACGCTGATGCCCCGCATCTTTGGTTTCTTCGATATGTTCGGCATCAAAAGCCAAGTCTTTCATTACTTTCATCCAAACCATATGTTCTTCGGTTGTGAGTTTCCCCATTTCTACAGCTTTAATTGAAGCAAGTAATTCTTTGGCTTTGGTAGAAGCCAAATTTCCGTCAGATTTTACCAAAGCATCTTTTAGAGAAAAGTAGTTATCAAAAACTGATTTCAGTTGATTTACTTCTTGCTTTGTTTCTGTTGGCTTGTCCTTTGTTCCATTGTGATTGTGCATAGAATGGTCTTCCATAACTTCTGATTTTGCCATTTTCGATTTTTTTACTCGGTTGTATTGACAACATCCAGGAAGTTTGTCATATACATCATCAGGTGCAAGAAATTGGTCACTGTCATAACCGGCTAATGCAATACGTTTCAAGATTTCTTCTTGATTGGTTTTACTCGCATCGTAAGTAAGTGTAGCCATTTTGGTATCTTTATTCCAATCTAATTCGGCTACTTTCTTAACATTTCCTGCTTTTTCAATTGTACTTTCGCACATACCACAATTACCGTAAATTTTTACGCTTTCGGTTTTAGCGTTTTTGATTTGAGCGTTTAACGCTGTGAACGATAGCAATACAGTAATTGCCATCAATATTTTTATTGATTTCATTTTTTTAAATTTTAAGTCCTTGAAAATATTTGATTGCGAAAGCAAGGTAATGCTCTCGTATGGACAGACCTATGGCTGTCAGGGCAAGAAATTAGCCTATTTTGGGCGGTAGCCAAATGGAAAGAAACCCTGATGAATAATAGGTATCTTGATAGTAAAAATTCGGTTTTCTAACGACTACTTTAACTTGGGAAAGTCCGTCAAAAAAAGGGATTGTAAAGTTTGTGCAATTAGTAGGACAATGACAAGCGGGATTACCGCAGTTTCCGTCACAATCTTTTCCGTGTTTACCACATTGTCCTTTTTCTTTATCGCAACAATCTTTTTTTTCCATTTTGGAATCTGACTGTTTATTGATAGTATTTTCTGTGTTTTCAGATTTTGACCCACAAGCATAGGTGTCTGTTGGTGTCGTAATAAAACCAATTAGAGTAAGTAATGCTATGTATAAAAATCTTGTCATACTTTTAATAAACGCAAAGGTACAAATTTTATTCCGTCAAGCGTTGGCAAAAAACAGCTCTTTTGGTTTTTGAAGCGTTGGCTTGTGTATCGGCAAAAACCAAATGTGCTGTTTGTGCGGTCGGCTTTTCACAATGAGGCACAACTAAAGGCTAAACACCATGGTGTTTATTTCGCCTATATCAATCAAATATAATCAAACTTTTTTCAATTTTATTGTTTTAGTTAAACATTTGATTTATAGTGATAAAAACGGTTTTAATCACTTACAAACGAAAGACATTCGACAGTAAATGGTAAGTAACCGAATAAGGATTGGCGGCTGTCTCAACTTTGCAGTGTCGATTTCGGATTACGATCTGAATGAAGGACAAATAACAATTTATAATGCAAATTAAATTACAAGACATGAACGCATTAAGAAACAAAGTTAGTTTAATTGGACGCTTAGGAGCAGAGCCAGAAATTGTAAAATTCGATACGGGGAGAACGCTTGCACGTTTTTCAATCGCAACGAACGAAAGTTACAAAAACAAAAGTGGCGAATGGCAAGAAAACACGCAATGGCACAACCTTACCGCTTGGGGTAAAACGGCTGAGCTTGCGGGTAAAATGCTTACTAAGGGACAAGAAATTGTCGTGGAGGGGAAACTTGTGAATAACAGCTATGAAACCAAAGATGGAGAGAAGCGCTACGCTACAAACATCGAAATCAATGAGTTTTTAATTGTTTCGCCAAAAAGCGCAAATGAAAAATAACCATCAACCTAACCACGGAGCCGATGCACAGGTCGGCTCCATTTTTTTCACTACAAAACACATCAAAATGAATCACGTTAATTTAATCGGGAAAGTAACATCGGCGCCTCGTTTTTACGAATTGCCAAACGGAAGAAAAATTGCTCAATTTACTATGTCAACCAATGAAACATATTTGGACGATAACGGTGAAACGCAAAAAAAGAACCATTGGCACAGAATGTCTGCTTGGGGCAGATGGGTGCAAGTAATGCAAGAGCTTGGCTCTGTTGGAATGGACATTGCCGTGGAAGGAAAATTAACCACACGGTTTTACCAAAAAGGAGGAGAAAAGCGCTTCATTTCTGAAGTGGAAGTAAATGATTTAGTAATACTTTAATTTTTACGATATGCAATCAGTAAACAATCATGTAACACTTATTGGGAACATGGGATCTCAAGCGGAAATTACCAATTTTGAAAATGGCGGGAAGGTCGCTCGTTTTAACTTGGCAACCAATAAGTATACTTCCGACAGCAATAAGCGCAAGGCAGAATGGCACCGTGTTTTCGCATGGGGAAACATTGCCGGTTTTATTGAAAGTTATGGTGATAAAGGAAAACAATTGGCTATTCACGGTCGGTTGGTAAACAGAACCTACTTGAGTAAGGAGGGGAAACAACGAAAAGTCACTGAAATTGAGATAAAACATGTGATCGGGTTGTAAGAACAGCCTTACCTACATACCACAATCTAATCTGCCACAAAAACGTCGTCTATAACCTAGGCGGCGTTTTTTTGTTTCTTTTTCGGGGCAATGCCAAAAAAGAAAGAAGTTAATTGAAGTCTGAATCAATAATTCCGATAATCATTCCACAACATACTCCTTACCCCAACAACTAAACTGTAATTTAATTTATTGTCAAGTGTTGTGTACCCCAAATGATGCTCCAAGAACGCATTCAACTTTCCGTGCTTCATTAATTTATAGCCAGAAGTCAACACGAACTTTGTACCGTTAAATCCTTGTCCTTGTCCAATTGTATGTCCGTATTCATATGGGCGATTAATGTAAGGCGCATACACATCATTTCCGAAATTAAATCCGTCTTTGTCTTTTCCACGCAAAAAGTAATTGGCGAACACTTTTCCAAACCATTTACCATGTTCCCATTTCAGTTCCATTAACATTTCGTGGAAATTTGAACCATACGGATGCGCTAAAACACGACCTTGATTTCCATAGTTTACATCATCCGAAAGGTGTGAATAAGTATATGGTCGGGCAAAGTTATATTCCACGCGGTAAAACAAATCGTGTCCAATTTTAGAAAAACGGCCTTTTATTCCAAACTGTCCACCGTATTTACTTGCCCACCATTTGCTTTTGGCTCTAATTTCTGCCCATACAAATTCATCCAAAATGAATTGTGCATACAAAGTGTGTTTTTTGTATTTGGCAGTTAAGTCAAAACCGATTAAAACATTATCACTTGAGCCGATGGAATATTCTTGTGGCCTATAAAACACAAACGGGTTTAAATATTCAACATCGAAACCACGATTCACCAATGTGTCTTTTGGCTGAAAAAGGACAGTTTCAAATATGCCAATGTTTAACCATTTTGTTGCGTTAAAAGAAACGTGGTGACTGGAAGCAAACTTTCCTTCCCAGCGATTGTTGTCCCGCTCACGAAGAAATTGATACATAATAACATATTCCAATCTCCAAAAACGCATTCCAATTTGACCGAAAGGATAGGGGGTTCCGTAATCGCTTAAAAACATAGATCGGGCTCCTTCACCAATAAAATTGTGATCTAAACCAATTTGAAAATTGAAAATGTGGTTTGGAGTGTAAGAAATTCGTCCGCGTAAATCAGAATACAACGAAATCTTGCTTATTGAATCGTCGATGTATGATTTTGGCTGAAACCCATGACTGTTTTGGTGAACTCCTTCAACCCCTGCTAAACGGAAGTATAATTTATCCTTAATATTTGCGGTAAGCTCTAATCCCAAACCTGTTTTGTAGCCCGATTGTACCTGTTGAAAAAAGTTTAAATCACCCAAACCTGTTACTTGGAAATAAGACTTGTTTGAAGCGTTTTTGTTGTATTGACGAATGGCCGGCTTAACGCTGGTGTGATTTGACAATGACAATTTAGCGACCGAATCCTTTGGCATTTCTTCAAAAAGGTAATCAACCTCTCCCTGCGCGTAAACGCTGACAGAACAAAAGATCATTATATAAGTTATCCACTTCATCAGAAATCTTTATAATGATTAATAAAGCCAGTTCTTACACCAATATTCAGTTGGTTCGTTGTTAGCACCGTTGGATCGTCAATGGTTCTGAAAGTGTAATTTCCAAAAACAGAAAAGTTCATTTTACGATTAAAGCGATATCCAAGTTCTACAGAACCATAAAACACATTGTTAGAAGCAAGTGTTTGTGCGTTGTATGTTGGCAATAAGCTAGATGAATTGTAACTGGAAAGCAAATAGTAAACAGCGGTTACTTCTGCATAAACGCGCTTAATTTCATAATTCGTTCTCAGTAGAACTTCTTGAAACCCATTTCCTTTAACATGTGCCAATGGCATATTAAAATGCGAACTATTTAATCGTGGATTAGTAGATTGATACAAATTACTAGAAGTATAATTGTATTCCACTTGTAACATAAAGTCTTTTAACCCAAAATAATTGTATCCTCGATATCCCAGTTGAAAACCAAGCTTATCAGTGGCGTAATCGTTCATTGCTACCTGAGCATACAACCGGTGAAGCTTACCAACTTGGTATCCGATGTTTAATCCAAGAAGAGAAACAACTTCATTTTTACCCTTCAGGACCAATCCAGAAACAAAAGGAACGGGATTATAGAATAGTGGGTGCGAATGTTTACTAGTGATAGAATCACCTCTATTCCATTCACCACTTTCAAAAAGACTTATGGCAATTTTATTGCTTGGTTTGTATGTAAAATAATTAACTGAGTATCCTTTTGCCTCGTAATACGACTCAACCGAATTTGTTGCTGGTCGCCGTAGTAAATTCATATGGCGTGAGCGCATATACGAAAAACTAAATTTCGGGTGAATGTCCCAATCAATTCTAAAATACGGAGCACTGTAGGAATTGTCAGACAACAACAATGAACGGTGACCGTCTCCAACAAATTGAGCATTATTTCCTGCTGTTACGCTCAAAAATTTAAATGGAGCGTAAACAAAATACCCAACAGCATATGCATAATCAAATCCGTCAATTTTAAACGGTTTTGTTCTTCCACCACCTGGAATTACGGCATTTTGCCTTCCGTATATTGAGTCTCCAGGATACAACTCTCCCAGTGAAGAATAATAGGCTGTTTCATAGTTGGCAAATCGTCCTTGGTTTTCATACAAGGATGTAGAAAAAGAGAAGTTCTTAAACAATGAACCTTCAACATGAATTCCCTTTGTGTTTTGAAAAAGCGTTCGAGAAACGGTATCAGAAATATCGCGGCCTATAGAGAAATCGATCGCCGGGGATAATTTAATGTAGAAATCTTTTCCTTTTACTTCAACCAAATATTTTTTAAATAGAACCTCCGTAAATTTATAATATTGTTTTGAAGAGTCGTTAATAATAGGGATGAGGTCATATTTTGATTCGTTTACGGGAAAAAAGGATCCTTCATTATACGATTCATGCCCTTTGTTTGCAAAAAGGTGGTCTTTGTAAAAGGAGTGAATTGGAATTAAATTTTGTTGGGAAACAGACGAAAAACAATTGAGCACAGTACAAAAAAGGACCAGTTTTATAGTCTCAAATTTTAGTGATAGTAACTTTTCGTGTAGATACTGCATTGACTGCTTTATGTGGCTAAAGATACAAATCTTTGGTGTTTGGGCTAAATTAGTGGTATAAAAAAACCGCTAACTTTTCAGCCAGCGGTTTCAGTATTTTAAATTCGAATTAATGTCTAATTACAAGTTTTCGTGTAATAGGCTTAATTCCTTCAGACTCTAAAGTAATGAAGTAAATACCGTTTCTGTATTGAGAGACATCTATTTTTTTAGAGTTTTCATAAACAGTTTCTTTCATTACAATGTTACCAAGTACATCAACAATTTTCATGTTAGCAGATGAAACACCATCCATAGTTACATTAACAAAGTTAGTCGCTGGGTTTGGAGCGACAGTTAAAGCCATAGAAACGTTTTCATTTAACCCAACAGATTTGTTAATCGTTAAATCAACAGAATCCACTTTAGTTGCTCCGTTCATTATATAATATCTGAAAGAAGAAGTTCCTCCTGATGGTGCTGTAATATAAATGTTTATTTCAGCATCTGTTGTTGTTGTTTGAAGTGGAACAGTATAGCTTGCTGTGAAATCATCTCCAGATGGAACATTACATTCACCAATACCTGTTGAAATTGCTCCCCAACAAACTTCATCAGTCCAACCAATTGAAGGAGTAAGGCGCACTCTTCGAATACCCCAATCTTGAGCAGACCCTGTTAAGTTATCTACTGAAAAGTCAATTATGTGAGTTCTCGCCGAACCTGTTACGCTTTCATTTAACTCTGTACCAGAAACATCTGTTGGAGTTCCCTTTACTCTAATACTTGTACCTTGGGCCATTGTTCCCGCAGCAAAAAGTGATAAAGTAACTACTGTAAGTATTATTCTTTTCATATATATCGATTTTAATTTTGTGCTTCCCAACAAATATAGGGAATTCTAAATGGACATTTACATTATTAACAACTTTTGAACCAAAAACGGAAAGTTATAAGAATTAAAGCCTATTCATCTAGTTTTGTCGCAGTATTCCCAATAAAACAGAACTTTAAATGCTCAACGACCATTTAGGAATACAAGAGTTTGATGCATTCTCTGTTTCGATTAGCTCAAAAAATGATGTATTTTTGATTTAAGGCATCGTTTTTGAAATGTTGCTGCTAGAATTAAAATTATAAAACGTTATGAAAAAAATTGCTCTCCTACTTGTTGGATTTTCTCTAACAATTTCATTTTCTTCTTTTTCTCAAGAAGAAGGTCACAAACAAATTTTAGACAAAAAAGTTGCATCCGTTCAGTTAAAAGACTTGGATGGGAAGTCGGTAAATACCGCAGAGCTTGGATTTGACGGACCTGTTATTATTAGTTTTTGGGCAACATGGTGTTCGCCTTGTAAGCGTGAGCTGAATACAATTCATGAACTATATACAGATTGGCAAGATGAAACAGGTGTGAATTTAGTTGCGGTTTCCGTTGATGATAGTAAAACAGCAAACTCGGTTGCAATGTACGCAAACGGAAAAAGTTGGGAGTATTTAGTTTTACTCGATCCAAATGGTGATTTTAAAAGAGCAATGGGAGTGAACAATGTTCCTCATACTTTTTTATTAGATACGGAAGGAAATATAGTGTATTCTCATAATAATTATGCACCAGGAGATGAAGATGCTCTGTACGAGGAGCTTTTAAAATTGGCAGCAAAATAATTTCAGATTGAAAGAACTTCTATGAAAAAAATCTCCTTAGTTATCCTTATGACTTCCGTTTCCCTGGCAGGAAAAAGTCAAGTATTAGAAGGATTAAATATTACTGGAAATATTGAAACAACGTTTCAATACTTAAATGAAGACTCACTAATTGGTGCGGCACAACCGGATTCAAAAGCGTTGTTAAACACATATATGAACACTTTCATTACCTACAAGGGCTTCAAAGCAGGAATGCGATTTGAATCGTATTTACCAAGAATACAGGGGTATCCGAACAGGTTTGATGGAACGGGAATAGGGATGAGATACATTGGTTATGCTAATGATTTCGTTGATGTTACTATTGGTTCATTTTACGAGCAATTTGGTTCAGGAATGGCGTTGAGAGCTTATGAAGACAGAGCATTGGGTTATGACAATTTTTTAGATGGAGTTCGACTAGTTGTTCGACCTTTAAACGGAATGACTTTAAAAGGAGTTTATGGATATCAGCGCCTATCTTTTGATAAAGGAAAAATTGTTCACTCTGGAGGTGTCGTACGTGGCTTTGATGGTGAACTAGACATTAATGCGGCTTTCAAAAAACTCAACGATAAAAAGTTAAACGTTACTATAGGTGGTTCTTTTGTGAGTAAATACCAAAAAGATGACAATGATGCATTAATCTTGCCTGAAAACGTAGGACTTTATGGTGGTCGTGCCAAATTGAGGTATGGAAAGTTTTCATTGGACGGTGAATATATGATGAAAGGACAAGACCCTTCCGTGGACAACGGTTATATTTATAACACTGGTCATGCCGCGCTTATTAATTTTAGTTTTTCACAAAAGGGATTGGGAATTTTATTGTCGGCAAAATCCGTAGACAATATGAGTTATCGTTCTGACAGAACGAAAGAGTTAACAGATGCATTTATTAATTATTTACCAGCATTAAATAAAACGCATACGTACAGCCTAGTTTCTTCTATTTACCCGTACGCAACTCAACCAACGGGCGAGATAGCATATCAGGCAGAGGTTCTTTATACGATTAAAAAAGGATCGAAATTGGGAGGAAAGTACGGAACATCAATAAATGCGAATTTCTCAACGGCATACAAGCCATTGCAACACACAAATGGTTTTAGCCCAACGGATTCAACGCGAGTTGCGTATAAAGGAAAGGTATTCGACCAAAGTGATAGTTTGTTATGGAGGGATATCAACATCAATATTTACAGAAAGTTTACACCCAAATTTAACTTACGCTTAAGTTATTTTAATATTAGTGTAAACAACGACGTTGCAAAAATATCGAATGATGCTCATGGAATTATTCAGTCGCACATTGGAGTAATTGAAACTGGAATCAAGCTTGGAAAGAAACATTCTTTGCGTGTTGAACTCCAAGGGTTATTTGTAAATAAAATAGAAGAAGAAACGACACCAGGTCATTTTGAAAAGGTGGTTAATGATAAAGGTGATTGGGCAACGTTATTGGTCGAATATTCGATTGCACCTCATTGGTTTTTTAGTGTGATGGACCAATTTAACTATGGCAACAGAAATGCAGACTTACGTTTACATTATGCGTATGCTTCTGTTGGTTATATTAGAGAGTCAACAAGAATTACGGTTGGTTATGGACGTCAGCGAGAAGGGTTGTTTTGTGTCGGAGGAGTTTGCCGATATGTTCCAGCTTCGAATGGTTTAACACTTTCATTCACTCAAAGTTTTTAAAAAATGAGAAAGATAATTTATATAGTATTTTTAGGAGTTGCTGGTTTAACGTCGTGTGACAAGGTGGACAACCCCTATCCTGTTGGAAATGTAACAGAGTTAGACACAACTCTTTATCCTGGAGTTTGGTCAGATTATGTCGCAAACGAATGGACCGTTTTCACTCCAAATGGAAACACACTTCGCAATGTGTTGATAGAGGATTTTACGGGACATCAATGTACTTTTTGTCCATTAGCGGCCGATACAGCACACAAATTAGTTTATGATTATCCAGGAAGAGCTTACGCAGCTACAATTCACTCTGGACCTAACGGAATAAGCGGATTTCAATCAACAAGTACTGAGTACCCGATTGATTGGACAAATGTTGATGGTTTGGGAATTGGCTCTTATTTTGGAAACATTCCAGGTTCTACTTTTACTGGAAACCCAAGAGGATCAATAAGTCGAATTTTAGTTGGAGGACAATATACTATGAGCACATCTGGTTGGCGTAACACATTGGTTGCAGCGTTACCAACAGCGTTGAAAGTAAACATTCAATCAGAGACGAATTACTATCCAGCAACAAGAGGAGTTTTCTTGCATACCGAAGTTGATGTATTAGATGCAGGAATTACAAATGACTTGTACACTGTTGTTTATTTAATTGAAGATTCGATTGTTGCAAAACAAAAAATGCCAAACAATACTACCAATGAAAATTATATTCACAGAGATGTAATGCGCGATGCGGTTAGTACAGATTGGAAAGGAAGAAAGTTAACGGATTCGGATAAGATTGATGATAAATATTATTTCAACTATAGCTTTGCATTGCCAGCTCAATACAACCCCGATAATATGCACTTATTGATCTATGTTAGAGACGCAGTTACAGAGGAAGTGTATCATGTTATTAAACAGGAGATTAACTAAAGTTGTTGATAAAAAAATAATTGCCCGCTTTCCCTGTGAAGGCGGGCTTTTTCATTTTTTAACATTTAGTACAATACCAAACAATGGTTTTAATCGTTATATTGAGGAATCAAACCAACGCATTATGTTAGACTTAACAAAAAAAATCCTACGAGGAGTGAGCTTTGACGCTATTTTATTTCAAAAGGAATTGAATAAGGGTCTAAAGTGGATTTCCGACGCGGAAGAAATCCGCAGATTTCAAGAATGGTGTATAGTTGAATTTGGAGCAAAGTACCCGGCAATAATTAACAAGGCATTTGCTGCCAAGCGGGTGAATGCGTAAACGCATTTGAAACGACTTATTTTGCTTGATCTTTTTGGTAAGCGTTATACAACTCTTCAATATATTCCCATCCAAAATTCTTCAGGTTTGCATCTGTAGACAGAATTACAATTACATTGTTTTTTTCAGTTTCTACTTTTATGTTCAATCCGTCCACGGGTGTTCCATCAAAGGAGCCTTCATGAAAAATCTCTTTGTTGTAATACCAGAAATTGCCACCACCGTAAAAAGTATTACTCGCTCCGTCGTAAAACATTCCCCAATAAAAACTGTCTGAAACGAACATAACTTTTGTGTTGGATTTATTTTTTCCAACGACATGATATTTTGGATATGCCATTGGAAAAGTATTTGAATAATGAATTAGGTTTAATGCCTCTCCTAAGTCAAAATCTCCATCTTTATTTTCTACACTCAGTTCAATTTCATCTAATATTGGTCTAGGAAGTTCAACTCCTTGCAGTTTTTCAATTTTCTTTAAAATTGAGTCCTGTGCCAAATACTCACCATAAACACTCCAATGAATTCCAGCTTTTGGGTACAGCGGATATTTACTAGTGGATTTCATTTTCCGAAACCAAGAGTTACAATCAATGAAATTCACATCTGATTTACTCAAAAAGTTCACATAACTATCGTAGTTGGTCGCTGTTCCGGCCACTTTTTTGCTAAATTCATTGGGAATATATTCGGGGTAAAAGCTTCCTTTTCCTGGAGCGAAAACAACCAATAGGTTTTTACCTTTCTCTTGAAGCTTTTCTTGAGCATATTGTAGCTTTCTTACTTTTTCTTGAATGATGGAATCTCCAACAAAGTCGTTGCCTAAGTACGCGTCAATATAACTTTGTTCATATAAATAGTTTTGCTTTCCGATAACAATTCCGTTAACATTAAGTTTTCCGTACAGCCAATATTCTCGCTGATTATTTAGTCGAGTAAACTCCGGCCTGAAACCAAAGTTAGCCGCCATGTATTCCTCGAATTTCGGTTGGAAGCCTCCGCTAATAAAATCAGACCATTTACATGTTGGCTGAGGAACAACTTCAACAACGCCACGCAAAGCCTTTTCGTTCGCAAAGGAGGTTATATGCTGTATCATCGGTATGGACATCCCGAAAAGCATCACGCCAAACCCCCACGCTTTTATTTTTTGTCCTTTCATAATTAAAATCTAAAATAAATGAAAGGATTAAAACCTGTTCCGGCAATGGCTGAAACACTAAACACAAACAACAACGCAGACAGCCCTATTCGAACGAGTTGATGCCTTAAGGTTATAGATTCGATGTAAACTAGTTTTTCAAGTTTTTTTCCAAAGGAAGCTATTCCGATGAAAGAAGCAAAAGTTGCTAAGATAAGTGTAAACCAAAACTCATTTGGCAAAGAAGGCAAAGAAGCGAATTCAAACGTAAACAAACGCAACACATACGCAATTGCATGTTCGGTAGAGTCAATACTAAAAAACACCCAACCAATTACAACAATAAAAAAGGTTACAAACACACTTATAAGCTTCCCGGACTTTTGTAAGACAGTTTTTAAAAACAGGCGTTCCAAAATCAAAAACAAACCGTGGTATGCTCCCCAAAGAACAAAATTCCAAGATGCGCCGTGCCACAAACCAGAAATCAAAAAAACGAAGGATAAATTAAAGAAAAGTCTGAACCTGCTTTCAACGCGACTTCCTCCCAAAGGAATATATAAATAATCGCGCATCCACCCAGATAGAGTCATGTGCCACCGTTGCCAAAATTCAGTGATGTTTCTTGAGTTGTACGGATTATTGAAGTTTTCAGGAAAAGTAAAGCCAATCATCCGCCCCAAACCAATCGCCATGTCAGAATAACCGGCAAAGTCAAAATAAATTTGAAATGTATATGCTAAAATACCGACCCAAGCTTGGGTAAAATTGAGGTCACCGATTGGCGCATTCAAGTATTCGCTGGCTACCTCTCCCAACACATTAGCGATAAACACTTTTTTTGCCAAACCAAGGCAGAAACGATAGAAGCCTAAAATTTTATCATCAATAGTTTCATTTCTTACAGGAATTTGATCTGCAATTGACTTATATCTAACAATTGGTCCAGCAATCATTTGTGGAAAGGATAGTATATATAGCAAATAATCATTGAGCTTCTGTAATGGCGCGTGTTCTCTACGGTATACATCAATTGCGTATGTGAGGGTTTGAAAAGTATAAAATGAAATACCAATGGGAAGAACAACACTTGTCCAACCAACTGACTCTATATTCAATTGATTCAGTACGCTATTAAAGTTTTCTACAAAGAAATTAGCGTATTTGAAGTACGCCAGCAAACCCAAATTCATTGTTAATGAAATGGCCAATAATCGTTTTCTTTTGTTCTGATTTCCGCTAGAGTGAAGGGACTTAACAATATAAAAATCAATAATTGTTGAAGCCAATAAGATGAGCACAAATTGTGGTGCGCCCCATGTGTAAAACGAAATACTAGCGATTAATAAAAAGGGGTTTTTAAAACGTTTGTTGAGTAGCCAGTAAATAGTTAAAAATACCGGTAAAAAATACAGTAAAAATAGAATACTACTAAATACCACGATTTAATAGGAACTACTCGAATTCAATTAATACCGAACCTTTTTCTACAACATCGTTGCTGTTAATGTTGATTGATTTTACGATTCCAACACCTTCCGCTTTCAACACATTTTCCATTTTCATGGCTTCAAGAGACAAAATATCGTCTCCAACATTTAACTCTTGACCAACACTTACAGCAATGTTTACAATTCGTCCTGGCATAGGTGCTTGCAATTCTTTTAGTTTTTTGACTTTAGGAATATCTAATCCCATTGCAGAAATCAAATCGTCCAACTCACCTTTCTTGCGAATTTCGAATACACGGTGATTGAGTTTTAATTTTAGAAAATTACTTTCAATATTCTCTTCCAGTACTTCACCAGAAAAAGTGTTGCCATTAAAGGACAAGGTAAAAAAACCATTTCCTTCCCATTTCAATACAGCGCCTTCTGCACCTGTAATGTCTTCACCGTCAATTTTCCAAACTCGATTTGCCATTCATCATGTATTTAATACAAAAATAACAGAAATGCTTTCCGATGCTGTAGTTTATGACAATGAATTCAAATTTATTTATCAGTTTTGTCTTTTATTAAATTGATTTCAAATGAAAAAGTTAATTGTAGGAACTCTTCTTTTCACGCTTGTTGCTTGTGGAACGAAAACAGAGAAAAACCCAACACCAATCGCTGAAGATGCGGTTAATTTTGAACAGGATAAAATTAAAGAAAACACTCCAACGGAGCGCGCCGTTTACCGAGAAGCGGAAACGATTCTAACAGATTTAGTTCACACAAAATTGGAGGTTAATTTCAATTGGACAAATTCAACAATGAATGGAATTGCAACCATTACTGCAAAACCACATTTTTATGCGACTGATAGTTTAATATTAGACGGAAAAGGAATGAAAATCAATGGCGTAAAAATGGACGGAAGTGCATTGAACTTCACCTACAAAGATGACTTTTTACGTATCTACTTGGGTAAATCATTTACGAAAGATCAAAAGTACACAGTTGTTATTGATTACGTTGCGCAACCAGAAACAGTTGACGCTGAAGGTAGTCAAGCAATTGCAGGAGCGAAAGGACTTTACTTTATCAATCCTACAGGAGAAGACAAGTCGAAAATGCCTCAAATTTGGACGCAAGGTGAAACGGAGTCAAGTTCTGTTTGGTTTCCAACCATCGATTCTCCAAATGCCAAAACAACGCAAGAAATTTTCATCACGGTTGACGATAAATACGCAACACTTTCGAATGGAAAATTCATGGGAAGTAAAGTTGTTGATGGAAAACGTACAGATCACTGGAAACAAGATTTACCACATGCACCGTACTTATTCATGATGGGAATTGGTGAATTTAAAATTGTGAAAGATTCGTACACACGTCCAGATGGAACAAAAATGGAGGTGAACTATTACGTTGAACCAGAATGGGAAGAGTTTGCGAAAGATATTTTCGGTGAAACACCTGAAATGATTCGTTTTTTCTCACAACGTTTGGGAGTTGAATACCCTTGGGATAAATACCATCAAATAGTTGTTAGGGATTACGTTTCTGGAGCGATGGAAAACACTGGAGCCGTAATTTTTGGTGATTTCGCATACAAAAACAAACGTGAGTTGTTAGACGCAAATGATCAATCTACAATTGCGCACGAGTTGTTTCACCACTGGTTTGGAGATTTAGTAACGGCTGAATCTTGGTCAAACTTGACCCTTAACGAATCGTTTGCCAATTACTCTCAGTACTTATGGGACGAACACCGCTTTGGGTTGGATGAAGCAGATTATCAAGCTGAAGGGGAAGCAGACGGTTATTACCAATCAGCTCAATCTCAGGGCTACCACGACTTGGTGTGGTTCGATTATGACGACAAAGAACAAATGTTTGACGGTCACTCGTACAACAAAGGAGGAAGAATTTTACACATGTTGCGCAACTACATTGGTGACGATGCTTTTTTTGAAGCGATTCGTCGTTACTTGACGGACAATAAGTTCAAAGCAGCTGAATTTCACCACTTACGCTTGGCATTTGAGGAAGTAACTGGAGAAGATCTAAACTGGTTTTTTAACCAATGGTACACAGCTTCTGGTCACCCAGTTTTGACATTTGGTCACGCTGTATCCGCTGATGGTAAATCGGTGACTGTCACTGTAGAACAAAAACAAGATTTGGACAAGTATCCAATTTTCAAAATGCCAGTTCAAATGGCTGTATTTGACGGAACAGGAAAACACATTCATAAAGTGGTAATTGATCAAGTAAACCAATCGTTTACATTTCCTGTTTCTGGAAGTTTAAAAGGAATTCACTTTGACGATCAACACATGTTATTGGCGAAAATTAGGGACGATAAATCAATTGAAGAAGGAGTTTTCCAATTTTACAACGGCGGTCGTTTTGCTTCACGTAGAGATGGTTTTCTGTTGGGAACAAAAGACAAAACAGAAGTTGGTCAGAAATTGATTTTAGACGCGTTGAAAGATCCATTTTGGAATATTCGTTTGTTAGCATCTGGAAAAATTTCGCGTTTGAAGGATGAGAATTTGACGAAAGGAGTAGCCATTTTGAAAGAGATGGTTGCCAATGATAATAACTCAAGCGTTAGAGCGGCTGCGTTGACAGTTTTAGCAAAGGAATTGAAAGGTGAAGAATTGAGTGCGATTTATAAAGACCGAATTTCAAATGATCAATCCTATACTGTTGTATCAACTGCGCTTAAAAATTACGGAAAGGTTAACCCCGAAGATGCAATTAAGCTAGCTGAGCCATTGGAAAAAGAAAAATCTTCAAAAATGATCAGCGGATTAGGTCAATTGTACGCAAGCTTTCCAGAAAGCAACAAGGTTGATTTCTTTATCAAAGAGTTAGATGGAGCTACAGTACAAGGGTTCGATAAATTGGGAATGTTAAACTCATTCACGGTTTATTTGACAGGTCAAAACCCAGAAGTAATTGAAAAAGCACTACCAACATATACGAAGCTGAGCGGAGATGGTGGAATGTATATGCAAATGTTCTTACCACAAAACGTGAAATACCTGATCGATAGTTTTAATTCATCTATCAATAAATTGAATGCTGAAATCACGAAACACGAAGAAAACAACGATGCTGCTTACGCTTCACAAGCAAGAGCTAAAATCAAAGGATTCGAAGGGTTGATTGAAAAATTCGGAGCAATTCAATAGGAATCAACTAAATATAGAATACTTAAACGCTCCAGCAATGGGGCGTTTTTTTGTTAAAACTTGTAGCCAATATTTAGTTCAAACACATTTTGATGAAAATACCCTTCTTTAATTAACTTATCAATGACTAAAATCGTTGAATATTTATTTTCTTGATTTTTAAAAGTGTTATTCTCTGACGAAGAAATAAATTTTTGCGAACCGATTGAATATGACAGAACAGTTAACGTTGTATTTGCATGTATGAAAAAATGGTTTTTAGAATATCTAATGCCTATAGGTATTTGAAGTAAAAAAAGGTGTGATTTATCATGAATATCGTATTTGACCTGTCTCTTATACACATCTGACGCTGCCGACGATCTACTCTGTGTAGA
>CAJXRM010000046.1 GCA_913059205.1 uncultured Flavobacteriales bacterium | reverse complement strand
CGAGATTTCTGCCTGTCTCGTGGGCTCGGAGATGTGTATAAGAGACAGTGTCTATGCTGTCTAAGAACTTAACTGATCTTAACGCAGTATACGGTAATATGTTGAAAGCTATGACAATAACTAAATAGTCACTATTAGTTATTACGCATTAAATAAATTGTTAACCAATTAAAATTTAATTAAATCATGGCAGGAGGAAAAGAAACCCCAAGACAGAAGATGATCGGTATGATGTACCTTGTACTTACCGCACTTCTGGCCTTAAACGTATCTAAATCTATCCTTGATGCATTCGTTGCAATTGAGGAGAACATTCAGAAAGCAAATATTGTACAAGTTGATAGAGGTGATGGATTTTACGGTGACGTAAAAGAAGAAATCCAAGCCGCTAAAGGGCCAGACAATGTTGCTAAAAAGAAAAAGTTAGAGTATGTTCTTGGTCAAATGGATAAAATTGACAAAGAAACTATTGAAATGATTGAGTTCATTGACAAGTTGAAAATCGAAATCTTGAATACAGCAGGTGAAAATGTTGCTGATTATAAAGATAAAGAACATACAAATATTCTTTGGAAGAAAAGTGTCAAAGCTAAACCAGCACGTATGTGGCTTGCAGCAGTTCAAGGTATGGATAAATACGATGAACCAATGCAAGTAATGGGTATTGCAGATGACATCAAGAACCCAACAGGAAATGGTATCGAACTTTGGAAAAAGTTAAATGATTACCGTTCTAAGATTGTTGAAATTGCAGGAACGTATAAAATGCCTGCTTCTGACAAGTCATTTTCAATCAATCCTAAAGCAATCAATAATTTTGAGTCTAATGCAAAGTTAGTTGATGAGGTTACTAAAATGGTAAAGGGATCTAAGGCAAATCTTAAAGAAGATCAACAAGTGTTGATTGATTTATATGTTGGTCTTACTAAATTGGAAAAGAACGAAGTTCATGACATGAAAGATGTGCATTGGATTGGTATGACGTTCGATCACGCTCCATTGGTTGCTGGAATCGCGGCATTGTCTTCTCTACAGCAAGATATTTTAGCTGCAAGAGCTTTGGCAATGGCACATTACAAATCTAAAGTTTCGACTGGTGAGTATAGCTTCAACAAAATTGTACCTTTAGCTTACGGACCTGTTGTTGCAAATAGCAGTGAGGAAGTAGAATTAAAGGTTATGATGGCGGCTTTCGATTCAGATAATCAACCAAAAGTGACTTCTAATATTGGTGAGATAACATACCCTGGTAATGGTACTGGTGTTGTTAAAATCAATACAGGAGGTTCTACAATGGAATTGTCTGGAACGGTTTCGATTAAAAACAAATCTGGTGTTCCAAAAACTGAAAAATGGAACCACACGATTGTAATCATGAAACCACAAGGTTCTATCGAGCTTCCAGAGATGAATATGTTGTACAGAGGTTATGATAATAAAGTTGAGGCTACGGCTTCAGGTTATGATCAAACTTCTTTGACAGGTACTGGTGTTAGTTTATCTAAAACAAGTACAGGATGGATTGCAAAACCGTCGGGTAGTGGAAGAGAAGCTTATTTAACGGTTTCTGGTAAGAACACCGCAACTGGTCAGTCTGCAACATTGAAAAAAGTTAAATATAGAGTAAGTAACTTACCAGATCCTGAAATATACTGGGGTGGAGCGAAAAATGGTGAAAGAGCATCAAAAGCTGAGACTAAATTGTTTGCAAAATATGGACCTGAAATTCCATTGAACGCGAACTTTACAGTTAAAAGCTGGGAGTGTACTGTACCAGGAGCTTCTCGTCCTGTAATGGGAACTGGAAACTTGATTTCTGCGGCGTCTGGTCTATTAAGAGCAGCTCCAGCAGGAAGTATGGTAAGTTTTATTTGTAAGGTTGTTGGTCCGGACGGGATTACTCGTACAAGAGCTGGTGCATTTAAAATATAAATTTAAAACTTAGGATTATGAAAAGTCTATTAATTGGTGCTGTTGGGATTTTCTTTATTGGATCAACAGCGATCTGTCAAATCGAAGGAATAAACGGAGGACCGGTAAACGTTCCGACGGAAGGAATTATTGATGGAGTTTTCATCCAAGAACATATTCCTACTAAACGTATGATTCCTTACGAGTACGTTCGTGAAGCGGACGCGATCTGGAGCAAACGTGTGTGGGAGTATATAGATCTTCGTGAGAAAATTAATCATAACCTGTACTATCCATTGGATGAAATTACTCCATATGCATGGGTAAGAAATGCTAGAAGATGGTCTTTATGGACTATTATCAGACAGCACGTTATGGAAGCAGATTTGAGAGTGTTTTCTCCTTATAATCCATTAAGTTATGGTTTGGGGGTAAAAGATGGATACCAATTAAAGTATCCTGTTGACCCACAACCAGGTTTAAATTACTATACAGATTCTATCTTTAGAGATGAGATGTTGTATTACATCGGTAAGTTAGGACCTCAAAGTGATATTGCTATAACCGATGAATACGGTGACCCAGTAATTATTACTTTGCCTGATGGAACAATGGAATATAAATATCCACCTCGTGATACAATGTATTTTAATTCTTCGGATATCGTGCAATACCGTTTGAAAGAAGATTGGTTCTTCGATAAAGAAAGATCAGTATTAGACGTACGAATTATTGCCATCGCGCCTGTTGTATATAAAACAGAAGAGGATGCAAATGGGCTGAAAAGTATTAGCGGAATGGAAGAACTGTTCTGGTTGTATTTCCCTCATTGTCGTTTTGTATTCAACAACTATTTTGTATTCAATGATAAGAATGATGCACAATGGATGAGTTTCGATGATTTATTCTGGAAACGTCGTTTTAATGCAGTAATTTATAGCGAAAGTAACACCTATGATCGTACAATTGAAACATACAGATCTGGTGTAGATGCATTGCATGAATCAGAACAAATTAAAAACGAGATTAGAAATATTGAACACGATGTTTGGTCATTCTAGTTAAATTATATTGATTTGAAAGCCTCGACAGATTTTGTCGGGGCTTTTTTCTGCGTATTATTTTGATATTCATTTCTTTTACCTGTTTTCTTTTTCAGATTAGTACTCTATCTTTGCGCCATGATTAATTTGGAAAAGATAGGTGTTCATTTACCTCAAGGTTATTTGTTTAGTGATATAAGTTTACAAATAAATAAAGGTGATAAAATTGGGTTGGTAGGAAAGAATGGTGCGGGAAAGTCTACTTTACTAAAATTACTTTCTGGTGTTGACAAGCCTTCTGAAGGTAAAATTCATAAGCCAAGCGATTACAAAATCGGCTTTTTAACGCAAGATATTGTAATTGATTCTACATTATCCGTATTCGAGTACTTAAAGACGTCTAATGCACTCCTAACACGTTTAAACAATAGAATTGATCAGATTAATCACGATTTAGTAGCTAGGGATGATTATGAAGAAACTAGTTACCTGGCATTGTTGGATGAATTGAACGATTTAAATCTTGAATTTTCAATCAATGACGGATTCCAATGGGAAGAAAAAATAACCAACACCCTAAAAGGTCTGGGCTTTCAAGATGCGGAGTTGGAAAATAGTTTGAATACGTTTTCTGGTGGTTGGAAAATGCGCGCTGAATTAGCAAAAATATTGGTTAACGCTCCCGATATTATTTTACTGGATGAGCCGACCAATCACCTTGATATTATTTCTATTAGCTGGCTAGAAAATTATTTAAAAACATTTGAAGGAGCTGTTATTACTATTTCTCACGACAGATTGTTCTTGGATAATGTGACAAAGCGTACACTTGAAATATCAAAAGGAAAAGTGTTAGATTTTGCTTATTCCTACACGAAGTACAAAGAAGTTCGAGCTGAAGAATTGGAGCGTTTAGCGGGAGCTAAAAAGCAACAGGATAAAGATATTAAGCATGCTGAAGAACTCATTAATAAGTTCCGAGCAAAGAAAAATAAAGCGGCATTTGCTCAATCGTTAATCAAAAAAATTGAGAAGACAGAACGTATAGAAGTGGATAACGACACTATTGCTGGGATGTCAATTAATTTTCCATTAAGTGTACAACCCGGAAAATGGGTATTACAAATGGAGGGAATGAGCAAAGCATATGGTGATAAGCTTCTCTACCGAGAGGTTAATTTAACCGTGGGGCGTGGCGAGAAAATTGCATTACTTGGTGCGAACGGAATGGGAAAGTCTACGTTGTTGAAACAAATAATGGGCAAAATAGAAGGCGAAGGTGAGGTTGTGTATGGACACAATGTTAATATTGCTTATTTTGCACAAGATCAAGCTGAGTCACTGGATAAAGACAAAACCGTTTACGAAACAGTTGATGAGATTGCCAAAGATGAAATTCGAAAAAGTTTACGCCAGGTATTAGGAGCATTTTTGTTCCGAGGAGAGGATGTTGATAAGAAAGTTGGTGTTTTATCTGGTGGAGAAAGAACGCGATTGGCGTTGTGTCAATTGTTATTGAGTCCTTCAAATTTTTTAATTCTGGATGAGCCAACGAATCATTTAGATATTCAGAGTAAAGAGGTTTTAAAAAGTGCATTAAAAAACTATGAAGGAACGTTCATCGTAGTTTCGCATGACAGAGAATTTCTCGACAACCTGACAAATCGTATTTGGGATATTGAAAATAAGTCATTGAAAATTCATCATTTTGGCGTGAAAGAATTCTTGAAACGTAAAATGGAGTTGATGCAATTGGATGGCAATAAACCAATTGAAAAGCAGGAAGTTCAAGTAAAAAAAGAGGATGTTAAAGCGCCAGTTGTTGAATTGTCATATGAGGAAAAGAAAGAAGCTAAAAGACTTAAAAATAAATATCAAAACCAAGTCAGCCGATCAGAAGAACGCATTTCAGCTTTAGAAAAGGAAATAGAAAAAATGGACCTCGTACTTCTCGAAATGGATTATTCGGATGAGAAAACCACGAATAAATCTTTAGCAGAGTATGAAAAATTAAAAAGTGAATTGGATCAACAAATGGCTCTTTGGGAAGAAGCTACCGAAGGACTAATGGAAATGGATTAACCTTTGTTTCGCTTTTTAGCAAGCTTTTTTTGACGTTTTAAATTTTTCTTTACTGATTTTTTCGCCTCTTTGGATTGCATACTCCAATATCTTTTTTGTGATTCCTTTTGGGCTTTCTTGGCCACCTTGGCGTCAGCTTTCGCTTTTTTTGCTAATTGAGCTTCAGCCTCTTCAACACTTTCCGGGTTTTTTATTTTTTTTGATGTACCACAATTTTGAAAGCTAAATGCAATCAACAATAAAAACACGCTAAAAATCGTTCTAAACTTCATAACTTTGAGTCTTATACAACTAACGCAATGAAAGTACTATTTATTTTTATTTTGCTGGCAGGATCTTTAATTTCATCTTGTGGAAAAAATAAAAACCATCCGGTTCCAAGCATACCATTTGATTATAACATTAATATGACGCTTCCTAGTTACTCAGCGTTAATGGGAGTAGGAGGTTGGTGCTATGTGAATGGTGGTTCTAAAGGTATTATTGTGTACCACAGAGGAGTTGATGATTTCGTTGCGTTTGATCGGCATTCACCAGCAGATATTGATGGAGTTTGTGCAACACCGTTGTATCCTGATGAAGTAAATAACTATTTGCAATTGTTAGATGATTGTAATGGGGCAGTTTTTTCATTATACGATGGTTCTCCAATCGCTGGGTCCGATTTTGGTCTAAGGCAATATCAAACGGCATGGAACGGGAATGAATCACTTCGAATTTACAATTGAAAGCGTATTTTTACAACAATTTATTTGAATGGAAGATATTAAAGTAACAATAATTGATCGAGAAGGAGTTAGTCACGAATTACAAGGACCAACCGATATGAATATGAATATCATGGAATTGTGTAAGGCTTACGATTTGCCTGTTTTAGGAGAATGTGGGGGAATGGCCATGTGCGCTACTTGTCAGTGTTACTTGGAATCAGAGACCGATTTACCTGAACAAAGTGATGACGAGTTAGACATGCTAGATCAAGCATTTTTCGTAAAATCAAATAGTCGTTTGGGCTGTCAAATTCATTTGAATGATTCTATAGATGGAATTGTATTGAGATTAGCGCCTGAAGCTTGATAGGTGCAAATTAATTAAGATCAAGCGTTCACAGTGCAGTTGGTTCAAAGGATTTTGATTTTACCAGAAGAACTATCAATTATCGATTAATAACTCCTTCGGAATTAAGCAAACCGGTATCGGTTCCATTTTATGTTTGTTGATTTTATTCAATCGCCGGTAAATGGCTAGAACTTCTTTTTGCCTATCTGAAATTGAAGACTCATCACCTGTAAATTCCATTGCCCATTCCAATTCAGGATATGAAGCGCCTATTTGATCTTCGTCACTTCGACCATCTTCCCATAAACCATCTGTCGGTTTGGCGTCAATGATTTCCTGAATCACTCCAATTTCTTGTGCAATTTCTCTGACTTGGGTTTTCGTTAGGTCTGCAATAGGACTCAAATCCACTCCACCATCGCCATATTTTGTATAAAACCCAATGCCAAAATCTTCAATTTTATTTCCCGTTCCAGCGACTAAGCAGCGATTAGCTTGAGCCAAGGCATACAGTGTAGTCATTCTCAAACGCGCACGAGAATTGGCCATTGCCAAATGATTTTCTTCCAGATCAAATGGCATACACTTTTCAAATGTGGTGAAGGTTTCTGTTAAATCAATATCAAAAGACAATACATTTGGGAAGCGCGATTTTAAATCAGTTATATGGTTCATTGCGCGCGTATATTCGGCATTTGTTTGACGAATTGGCATGCTAAGAAGTATAACTTTTTTTCCAGTTAATGCGCATAAAGTTGATGTAACTCCAGAGTCAATTCCCCCGGATATACCAACGATAAAACCATCTTGGTGCGCACGATTGCAATAATCATCCAGCCAAGAAGTAATGAACTCAGAAATTTCCTTGCGCTTCAATCTATTAAAACAAAATTGACAATTTGAACATCAATTGACTTTGTTTTGCACTGTTATTTATATTTCCTTCTATTGGATTAAACAAATAGCGGTCTTCTGATTTCTTGTTGTAATACAATGGAACAAATCCATAGAAATATCCTATCTCAGCCATTAAACTAGTAGAACCAACGAAATTCCATTCAGCACCACCTGATAACCCAACAGATGATTTTACAAAGAACAATTCGTTTTTAGCGGTCATGTTGCTGTTTTCTACCACTGTAGCTGGTGTTGTAGAATTTAAAGCAAATCCCTCATCGTTTATTTTATTACCCAATAAGAAACTTGTTTTCAAACCAAATTTCCCGAAATAGCGGAAATAACCGATAAATTTAGTCCTAAATAAAACCATAGTCGGTATAGTTAAGTAAATTGGTTTTTGCTTTCTTTCCAGCAGTTGAAATAGGCTTTGCGATCCATCATAAGAATCGGCACTTATTATTTTACTGTCGTTGTATGCATAATATAGATTTTTGTCTCCAGGAATTAAGTTGTAATCTCCTGCTGCCTTATATTTCAACGTTTCAAAATCAAATTCAATACCTACATTTAATCCAATATTTTCATTGAAACCATAATTCAAATTGGCTCCAATTGTTAAATCACTACCAATTCCATTCGTTTCAAGATATTTAGTTTCCATTTTTTGGAATGCCATTCCATAGCCAAAAACCAATCCTGCTTGAACCTTTTTGTCAGCTGCCTCCTGAGCGTTTACTTGAAATATTGAGCTTAAGATTAAAACTCCCGCGATAATTCTTTTCATTTTCTACGTTTTAAAATACTGTTTAAAAATTCCAGTTTTCTTTTGTTTTGAGTACTTTTGACTACGAAATTAAAGAATATATATGATATCAAGAAATATATCTTTCTCCTTCATTTTGCTTTTGTTCCTTACGGCTTGTACATCTAATCCGTTGGATATTTCAATTGACGGAATTAAAACTGATTTGACATTTGTAAATGTTGATTCAACATTGTTTTATTCGGACTCCAACCAATTGATGAAAAGGCACAATGAGTTTAAAAAGGATATCGAAAATATATATGCATACGAAATTGGTCATTGCCTGCAATTTGGAGATGTGGACGATAGCACATTCTATAGTTTGGTAATGCTCTTTAGAAGCGATACAACCATTCAACGGTTGGAAAAATATATCCAACAAGAATTCAAAAATAAAAAAGAGATAGAAAGAAAAATTAGTGATGGATTTAGTCATTTAAAATACCATTTTCCGAAAGGAAAGCAACCGAATAACATTGTGTATTTAAATGCTTTGTTCAATTCTGGGGTATTTTGCACTGAGACTGAAATTGGAATTGGTTTAGAACGTTTTTTGGGTGAAACCAATGAAATCGTTAAACGATTGCCGTCGCAATTCTATTTTGATTGGATGAAAAAGGCCATGGACAAACAGTATTTGGAACGTGATGTATTAGCAGGTTGGATAGAAACACATTACCTCGAGGAAGTTAGCGGTACACTGGCCGAGCACATTGTTCGTGCAGGAAAAATAATGTATTTGACTGAGGCGGCTTTTCCGAATGAAGATCCGTCATTAATTTTACGCTACTCAAAGGAAGATTACCAATGGGCCTTGGATAACGAATATACGTTTTGGAAATACTTGGTAGATGAAAACCTACTTTTCAAAATCGATGAAAAAACAACAATGAACATGCTTAATGAAGGACCTTTTACGCCTGGCTTACCAAGTCAAGAAAGTCCGGATCGATTAGGTCAGTTTATTGGTTGGAGAATGATACATTCATACATGGAACAAAATGATATTTCAGTTTCGGAATTAATTAAATTACCTTATAACGAGATATTACAAGCATACGAAATAGATTAAGATGGAAGATAAAATTGTAAAAACGTCAGAGATTTCTGTAAAAGTTGGATTGAATTCGAACAATGTGCCGATTCGAATGAATTGGACAGCTCCAGATGGTTCTGTATCGAATCAAGAAACCAAAGCATTTTTAATGTCGGTGTGGGATCCAAAGGATAATAACACGATGAAAATTGATCTCTGGACAAAGGAAATGTCAATTGAAGAAATGAAACAGTTTTTCCATCAAACATTACTGACATTGGCTGATACATTTGAACGTGCAACAGGAGAGGCAAATATAAGTGAAGATTTAAGAGATTATTGCTATCACTTCGCTGAAAAAATGGAAATTCTTCCAGAACAATAAAATTCATGGCGCAGGGAAATCTATCAAAAATGTCAGCACAATTGGGCAATCAAATAGAGTATTATTTGAAGCTTTCCGAAAAAGTGCACATGAATGAATACATTGGCAAATCAATTCGACTTGAATGGAATGGACAAATAAATTGTTGTTCTTGCGGTAAGATTACCAAAAAGTCATTCGGTCAAGGATTTTGTTACACCTGTTTTATTTCCGCTCCAGAATCGGCCGAGTGTATCTTGCGCCCTGAGTTATGTAGAGCGCACCTTGGAGAAGGAAGAGATCCTGAATGGGAAGAAAAGCATCACAATCAGCCACATATTGTGTATTTGGCAGCGTCTAGTGCGGTAAAAGTTGGAATTACTCGGGTTCAACAAATTCCAACTCGTTGGATTGATCAAGGTGCAACAAGTGCTATTCGTTTAGCAGAAGTACCAAACCGTTACGAAGCGGGAAGGATAGAGATTGCCTTGAAAGAATTTTTTACCGATAAAACACATTGGCAAAAAATGTTGAAGAACGACATTGATGAATCCATTGATCTGGTGGAGGAGAAATGGAGTTTAGAAGAGCATTTACCTAATGATATTTTGGATTACTTTTCTGAGAACGATGAAATTATTGACTTGAATTATCCAGTGTTGGAATATCCTTCAAAGGTAAAAAGCCGTTCGTTTGAAAAAACACCTATCGTAGAAGGAGTTTTAAAAGGAATTAAAGGTCAGTACTTGATTTTCGAAGGAGGAGAAGTATTTAACGTGCGAACACATACAGGTTATTATGTCGAAATTAATAAATAGCATATTTTTAGTGTTCGTCACTTTAAACGGAGTTTGCCAAACTTGGCAATGGACTGAAATGGAAGCTATGCCTTTTGCAACTTCAAACAATGCTGTTTGTGAAGCGATTGTTGGAGGAAATGAATTCGTTTATTCTTTTGGAGGAATCGGAACGGGTAAAACGTATGCCGATATTCATTTAAGATCGTTCAAATATACAGTCTCCACAAATACTTGGGAAGAGATTGACCCTTTGCCTGATGCGTTGACAAAAATTGCTGCTGGAGCATCATTTGTTAAAGATAAAATATACATTCTTGGAGGTTACCATGTGTATTCAAATGGGAATGAAATTTCATCGAATAAAGTACATGTCTACAATCCTCAAACAGACGCTTATGAGCCCGATGGATCACCGATCCCAGTTCCTATTGACGATCATGTTCAATGTGTTTACAACGACAGCTTAATCTTTGTTGTTACGGGTTGGAGTAATTCAGGCAATGTGCCGAATGTTCAAATTTACGACCCTTCATTTGACACGTGGCAGGTTGGAACATCGACTCCAAACGATTTTTATTATACGGCTTTTGGAGCTTCAGGACATATCATTGGAGATACAATTTATTATCACGGTGGTGCTTCAGGAGGTTCATTCGGTGCGCGAAATTATTTGAGAAAAGGATTTATTAATCCGATGGATCCGACGGATATAACATGGTTGCCGTTTGAGTCCGCCTCAGGCATTAACGGATATCGTTCTGCTTGCAGTGGTGATGGCTCAATCGTATTTTGGGTTGGAGGCTCAAGTGTTTCCTATAATTACAACGGCATTGCGTACAATGGTTCGGGTGGAGTAGCACCATCTGCAAGAATTATACATTACAAAGCTAATTCGCAACAATATGTTGATGAAGATAATCAGCCGTTTGGAATAATGGACTTACGTGGTATCGCAAAACTATCGAACAACCGTTGGGTAATTTGTGGAGGTATGGATTCGACTCAAACTGTAAAGTCCCAAACGTATATGATTGAGAATAATACACTGTCTACAGCGGATGAACACTCAGTCAGTTTTCAAGTAAAAGAATTTGAGACTCATTTTGAAATTATTTCAGATAGTAGAACCAGCGCTAAATTGGTTGATTTGTCAGGTCGAATAATTCGTGTTATTGCCCCCACAAATAAACTAATTATTGAAAGAGCAGGGGTGGAAAAAGGGTTGTATTTCGTGGTTCAAGGAAAAAAATCAATACGCATACGCATATAATGGGAAAGGATAAAATAAGAAGATTTGCTGCTGTAAAATCGTTCGATAATTTTTATGAGCCAGTGATTGGTGAGGTTTCACCGATGAAGGGGAAATGGAGAAGTAATCATTTTAAAAATGACAATCCAATTGTTTTAGAACTGGGTTGTGGGAAAGGAGAATATTCTGTTGGATTGGCAAAACACTTTCCCGATAAGAACTTTATTGGCGTTGATATTAAAGGTGCACGTATGTTCATTGGTGCAGAAGAAGCATTGAATGATAAGATGCAAAATGTAGCTTTCTTGCGAACAAAAATTGATTTTATAACCGATTGCTTCGAACCGAATGAGGTTGATGAAATTTGGTTGACATTTTCAGATCCTCAGCCGAAAAAAGAGAACAAACGCTTATCTTCTCCACCATTTATTGAACGATATAGAAAGATTTTAAAACCAGGTGGAATTGTTCACATGAAAACAGACAGTGACTTGCTATTTGAATATACTGAAGAACAAATCAAAACGCAGAACTACGAATGCCTTGAATTAACGTGGGATTTATACGGAGAAATACCGGAGAAAATCGATCCAATAACACGCGATATTTTTCACATCAAAACGCATTACGAAAAACTGTTTACAGCTAAAGGGTCTGTAATTAAGTATTGTAAGTTTAAGATTAATTAAAGTCCACAGTAGCACCGAAGGTAAATCCAGCGCTGCGAATTGTTGATGTATTTAGCGTTTTTTGAGATTATAAAAAAGATATTTTCCGCAAAATAATGGGTATTTCTACGCGTTGACTTTACCAATTATGTGTTTTATCTTTACTTAGAACATAAATACTACTATCTACAACCCAGAAAACCAACTACTAACTCTGTATTTTCATCTTTAAGGGAAATGAACAATACACGCTTTCGTTTGTCGTATAGGTAAAACTTGCCGTCATCAAGAAAACAATTAATTTTAATGGCTGATGAATTTTTACAAATATTAAAATCTCAGTCTAAAATCAAATCGTATTAGTGAAATACCTTGTTAACATACTCATTATCTTATTAACGTTAAATGTTTCTGCACAAGAAAACTTAATTACAAATGGTAGTTTTGAAGAAATTGATTCCTGTTATGGAGCACCTGCGGGAATTGGTTTTGATGTTTTTGAATGGTCGGGATGCATTGGATGGTCAAATCCCATTGCGAGCAGCAGTGATTTGTGGTGTCAAAACCCGATAGTTGGAAATAACGTCCCGCCTAGTTTAGGAGCTTATTGGCAATATCCAAAAACCGGGAGTAATATGGCTTCAATACTTATTAACGCTGGAAGTCTATACAGTTACCGTGAGTATATTCAGAACAAACTAACTTCAACATTAGTACCAAACACTTTTTATAAAGTCGAGTTTTTCGTGTCCGGAAATACTACATCTTGTTCAGCCAGTGAGTTCGGAATTAAGTTTTTTCCTTCAAAATTAACTGATCCAAGTACGTTATGGTTAACAGATGTTATTCCAGATGCTATAAATGATATCTCTACTTATTACATTGACACGGCAATTTGGCAAAAAATAGAAATGACTTATCTTGCAAATGGGAGTGAAAAGTATGTTGTGATTGGTAATTATCAAGATTCATTAAGTATGACTTATGTAGAACCATGTGACACTTCTTTTTGGGGAAACTTGACCTTGGCTGGAGATTATTTTTTTATTGACGATGTATCAATTACAAAAATGGCGGGTTTTGCAAACATTCCCAACGTATTTACACCAAACAATGATGGCATTAATGATGTTTTTGAGTTTCAAGTGTTCAATTGTTCAAATTGGAAAATGGATATCATCAATCGATGGGGAAATCGAGTTATCAGCTTAGATAATACAAACACCAATTGGGATGGTACTTCAACAAGTTTAATGCCTGTTCATGATGGGGTTTATTTCTACAAAATTTATGGGGAAGATTGTGGTATGTTCCAACAAGGGTGTATTTCATTGATACGATGATACCAGAGAAAATAGATCAAGTAACACGCGATATTTTTCACATCAAAATGCATTACGAAAAACTGTTTACCGCGAAAGGGTCTGTAATTAAGTACGGTAAGTTTAAACTTAACTAAGCAACCCTTAATTTTGCCATTTTAGATCCAGAGAACTGCGCTTGAGCATAATCAATTGTTACTCTGAATTGTTTTTCGTTTTTAGACGGTAAATCATACATTGCTTCGTTAAGAATAGCCTCGCAAATGGAACGTAATCCACGTGCTCCCAGTTTAAATTCTAGCGCTTTTTCAACGATAAAATCAAGTACATCTGCATCGAATTTTAAATCAATTCCATCCAATTCAAACAAACGAATGTATTGTTTTACCAATGCATTTTTAGGCTCCGTTAAAATTCGACGTAATGCATCTGCATCAAGTGGTTCAAGATATGTCAAAACTGGGAAACGACCGATTAACTCAGGTATTAAACCAAAGGTTTTAATATCCGTTGGATTGATGTATTTCAACAAAGTTTCTTTTTCAATTCGTTCTTCAGTTGAGGAAGAAAAACCTATTGTTTGTCTGTTTACACGACTTGCAATTATCTTTTCGATTCCATCAAATGCACCTCCACAAACAAAAAGAATGTTTTTGGTGTCAATAGAAATCATTTTTTGTTCAGGATGTTTACGACCTCCTTGTGGTGGAACGTTTACACTTGCTCCTTCTAGCAATTTCAAAAGTGCTTGCTGAACGCCTTCACCAGAAACATCTCTTGTTATTGATGGATTATCACTTTTCCGCGCAATCTTATCAATTTCATCAACGAATACAATTCCCTTTTCGGCAGCGGCTACATTGTAGTCAGAAGCTTGTAGTAAACGAGAAAGAATACTTTCGACATCTTCTCCAACATAACCTGCTTCAGTTAAAACTGTAGCATCAGCAATACAAAAT
Source organism: uncultured Flavobacteriales bacterium (assembly GCA_913059205.1). Taxonomy (GTDB): domain Bacteria; phylum Bacteroidota; class Bacteroidia; order Flavobacteriales_D; family Crocinitomicaceae; genus UBA4466. The sequence goes on along the minus strand of CAJXRM010000046.1, from coordinate 10,815 downwards.
GGAACATTCAACATCTTCGCAATTGTTTTTGCTAATAGGGTTTTTCCAGTTCCTGTTCGTCCAACTAAAATAACATTCGATTTTTCAATTTCTACGTCGTCCTTGGATTCAGGCTGATTCAGTCGTTTGTAATGGTTATAAACGGCAACTGAAAGCACTTTTTTTGCATCATTTTGACCTATTACGTATTCATCCAACTTGCTTTTAATTTCAGCGGGCTTTAATAAATTTGTAATATGTTCATTGGTGTTCGTTTGAACAACCTCTTCCTTTACAATAGAATGCGCTTGTGTAACACAGTTTTCACAAATGTGACCTGACACTCCAGCAATTAGCATTCCCACCTCTTCACGAGGTCTTCCACAAAACGAGCAACCAGCTTCTTTCTTCGCCATAATTTTAAGTTGACAAAAAAGCCCTTCACCAATGGTTTAGGGCTTTTTAGTTAATACAAAAGTACTTTATTTAGGGTTACGAAGCAAAATTTCGTCTACCATTCCGTAGTCCTTTGCTTCTCCAGCAGTCATCCAATAATCTCTATCAGAATCAGCCCAAACCTTGTCATAATCTTGTTTCGAGTGTGTAGCGATAATATCGTACAACTCTTTCTTTAATTTTTGAATCTCACGCGCAGTAATCTCTATATCAGACGCTTGTCCTTGCGCTCCACCTAATGGTTGGTGAATCATAACACGTGAATGCTTTAATGCCGAACGTTTTCCTTCAGCTCCAGCACATAATAAAACAGCACCCATTGAAGCGGCCATTCCTGTACAAATTGTAGCAACATCTGGATTGATGTACTGCATTGTATCGTAAATTCCTAAACCAGCATAAACTGAACCACCTGGTGAGTTTAAGTAAATTTGAATGTCTTTTTTGTTGTCAACTGACTCCAGAAACAACAATTGAGCGTTGATGATATTGGCAACTTGATCATTAATTCCTGTTCCTAAAAAGATAATTCTATCCATCATTAAACGAGAAAAAACATCCATTTGTGTCATATTCAATTGACGTTCCTCAATAATGTAAGGAGTTACAGAAGATTCAATATAACTTTCTACATGCATGCTGCTAAGCCCCATGTGCTTCGTAGCGTATTTTTTAAATTCGTTGTTATCAAACATAAATTCTAATTTTTCTACCTTAAATTGATGTTTTCACATCGGTATATTGTTATGAACGTTAAAGATAGAAGCAAAGTTGGGAATGACAATCAAATTAATTCTAAAATTGGTTAAAATCTTTATCAAAAGGAGTTTGTATCTTTACAATGATGCTTCCACAGGAAATCATAGAAAAGAGAGTATTAATTTCCGTTTTAAATTGGGGAATGGGTCATGTTTCACGTTCTATCGGTTTGATTCATCAACTGATTCTTCAAGGAAATAAAATTCATATTGCTTGTTCTGAAAGTCAAAAGAAAGTGTATCGCGAATATTTCGATTCAATCGTTTTTATAGATCATGTTGAATATCCTTTCGAATTTGGTGGAAAAGGAAGGTTTGGTTGGGATTTAACAAAACGTTTCTCGGCCTTGCAAAGGCGTATGACGAATGAAAAGGAAGAAGTTGAATCTTTTGTGAACGATTATTCTATTGATGTAGTTATTTCGGATCATCGATATGGATTTAGATCGAAAAGAATCCCATCTATTTTTATAACTCATCAATTTAATTTACCAGTAAAATGGTATCAAGGAGCAATAAATTCAGTACATAGAAAGCTAATGTTTCAGTTTGATTCCATTTGGATAATGGACTATTCAAATTCGAGTTTGGCTGGAAAGTTAAGTCGCACAAAGAGTGAAAACAAGATCGAATACATTGGGATATATTCACGCTTTATGTTATACGATATTGAAAATACACTAAAAAAGTCTGAAACAATTTTAATTGCGAGCGGTCCAAAAATTTATGCCCAACAATTGATTGATGAGGTTTGCTCAAAGAGTGGGAATGAAACACTTATTGTAATTTGCAATGAAGATTTGAATGTTCCAAATAACATTCAAAAAGTCACAGGCAGCTGGAAAGAGCAGGATGAAATAATACTTTCTGCTCAAAAAATAATCTCTCGTTCTGGCTATTCTACTATAATGGACATAGAAGTATTAAAGTGCGAATCCGAATTTATTCCAACTCCGGGACAAGCTGAACAGATCTATTTGGCAAATTATTGAATTGCAATTTTTTGCGTAATCCCCGAGTTTAATTCCCTTATAAAGAATATACCTTTGTGGTGGAAAGGAATTTTGATGTTATCCGAAGATTCAGCAATTAGCTGACCTTGTAAGTTGTAAATTTCTACAGCGTATGGCGAATCCAATACAATGGCGTTGCCGTTAAAGTATGCAAAATGAATATCTAGTTTTAAAGCGATTATTCCGTGATTTCGTGAAGTTCCATCGTGATCAATTGCAGACAAGCGGTAATAATTTACACCTGGCACCGGATTCGGATGAATCATTCTATAATCTTGTGTCATATTGGTATTTCCAGCAGCTCCTACAGATCCAATTTTATAAAAGGAAGTGACATCCGTCCCGTGATATATTTCAAAGTGAGAGAAATTGAATTCTGACAATGTTGTCCAGTACAAATAAGATTGACGATCAATTAGTTGACCGGTGAACGAATAAAGTTCAATAGGAAGTACAACAGGACTTAGCATACAATCATCATCTCCATACATAACTGGGGCTCCACCACTGGAATTGTATTGTACAAAAGACCCATCATCTGAAGCAGATGAAATGCCGGAGTCAAAATTATAGTCAATATCGAAGACATCTAATGAAGTTGTAGTAATTGTTGTGTTCAAATATCTCATTCCACTACTTCCGTTGACGAAATTTCCACTTGTCATCCAACTCGGATCATTTTGAAAAATCACATAAATAGGTCCTGCACCACAAAGTCCCGTCCAATCAAGTGCTTCTTCGCAAATGTCAGTATAAGCCAACATCCAACTTGCGTTGGGAGGTATAGTTGTTCCCACGGCATCTATAAAAAGACCAGGACAGCCAGCTGCTGCGTCTAATTCGCTAATTCTGGTTGCATTATTTACCAATACGTCTGTATAATCTGTATTTGCTGCAGGAGATGGATTTGAACCATATTCAAAATTAAAGTTGGATACAGTAACATCTATGGAATAGCCACCTGAACTACCAAAAACAATTTCGTTATGACCTTCGGAGCATGTTGGGTTGCATGAGTTAATAATCACGGAGGTCATGTGTGGGGGTTGAAGAACACATGGGCCTCCCGAAAGTGTAATTGTAATGTCAGAGCCATTATCGGGCGAAGTCACAGCTGGAGCGCTCGAAATTACTCTTATTCTATACCCACTTCCAGTTGCCGTTCCCGCTGGTATTGTATAATTGATGTTTAGTGGACCATTTGATGTTGAAGCCAAGCTACCAATTGACGTCGGAGACGCGAACGAACCTGATGCGTCAGATAATTCTACCGTATAAATGTTTCCCGCGGTAAATACGTCAGTAGTAGTGATGTTTACCGTACCGGTTGCACCAGTTGTACAATCAACGCCATAGCTTAAGCTTGAAACCGAGTTAATCGTAATTGTATTTGTTACAGAACCGCATGCCCCACAGTTACTTGTGTGTGATCCTAAAGTAGCACCTGACATTCCAACAGAGGTCCAATTTCCGGCAGTGAAAGTTGTAAATCCAGACACACCTGTTCCTGTTGGGTCTGTTGTTACTCCAGTACAATAATTCACATTTCTAGTGAAACCATCATCTGCTGTTCCGTTACCAACTCCAGTCCATTCAGTTCCCGGATCATCGCCAATATTTCCAAAAAGATCGAGTAAAGTTGAGCCGTTATATAGTCCCACAGCATCATCTCCATTGAAGGTCAAACCGCCTGAAGTAAGATTGGCTCCACCTGCTTGAGAAGCTGAGGAATTGCAAATTACATATGTACCACATGAGGCAATCGAACCTGATAGATTAACTGTGCTACCAGCAGATGAGCTTCCATTAAAATAAAGTTTAAGATTATAACCTGCTAAGTTTATTGGAGCTGCGGAAGTGTTGTAAATTTCAATACATTTATCGTTACTAGGTCCTTCTAAGTATTCAGAAATTATAAGTTGCGCGTGAGACTTTATAGAAGTAGATAAAAAAAGGATGAAAACGATGAGTGCAGATTTCATTTGTTTTAGCTTGGTGTTTCATCAAATTTACAATTGAAATTAGGATTCTCAAACAATAACATGGTCTAGTTATACACATGAAGCTCCCTATATCCCACGGATTTAACATTTAAATTAAAGTTTTCAATTGTTAAAACGGTTTAGTATTGAGCAGGTTGATTTGTCGAGTTATTAACAATTAATATAGATTTAAAGAAAAAATAACACAAAAAAATCCCGCCAGAAAACTGGCGGGATTTTCGAAATAGAATATCTAGTTTATTTCACCAATGCAGTGAAAGAAGCATTTTCAAAATACTTAACAAACTCACGATCTTTAGCTGCTTTAGCTTTGAAAGAAGCATCTTTAGAAATTGCAGAAGTTAAGCTTCCAACAACACCTTGTAAGTTATCTTGACGTGCTGCAGCAACTGCTTTAAGGTATGCACCTTGAGCAGAATCTTTATCAGCAGATGCATCAATTGTTCCGTTAACAGAAGCAGCTGATCCGTTTAATAACTCAGCTAAAGCTTTGTTGAATGAAGCGTCAGAACCTAAATTAGATACAGCATCAGCATATTTACCATCTTGGATGTTCAATATCCCTTTATTGTAATTAACTTCTGAACCTGCACCATTCGCTTGTCCTAATAACTCTTTTGCTTTTTTACGATCTCCATTCACTCCAGCAACAGCACCTAAGTTGTTTTTAGAGATTGGGTTATCTTTAATTCCGTTCGCTTTCTCAAATTGAGCTTTAGCTTCAGCAACTTTATTTTGCATGTATAAAACTGCACCAACATTATTTGAAGTTCTATAATCTTGTGGGAAGTTTTTCTCAGCAATCTTGTAAACTCTTAATTGCTCGTTTAAATCAGAATATAATGTAGCTGCAAATAACAACTCTTCTAATTTTAATGTATCTGGTTTAGAAACAGTCAACGCTTTTAATTCCTCATCAGAATATCCAGTTTGATCGTAAACAATTTTCATCTCAACTCTACGTAATTCAGGGAAGACGTTTTTATCAAGGTAAGAGAATGTTTTACCCATATCTCTCATTGCTTGCTCACGCTCTGCAGAACCACTAATTGTTTCAAGAACACGTAAAACTAAGTTTTTATCATCTTCGTTCATTTTAGTATCAGCAGACAACAATGCTTTAAATCCATTGTAATCCTCTCCACTTCCTGACATGTTGTAAACTTCACCAGAAGCCGCTTCGTTTTTCGCAGTTTTAGCGATTTTCAAACCTGCCTCTTTACCAGCTGCAGCTCTATCAGTAGATAATGAATTGTTTTTGTCTTCTTCACCTTCAGGAGAAGCAAAACCAGTCATGTTAATTGATTTAATTGCTTGCTTAGGATTTGATTGAGCAGCAGCTAAAAAAGCTTGGTATGCTTTTACATCATCTTGCTTTAATTCACCTGGCTTAACAACCGAACGACCTTTGTCGAAGTTGATTTGAGCACCAAATGTTTCTTCAGTAACACGTTTGAAAGCATCTTTAGCAATAATTACCTTGAAATCTTTATTCACCAAGAAAGGAGTTACAATAGTTGCGTCAGCAATTTTTGTTTTTTCTAATTGATCTTTTTCTTTTTCTCCTTTGTAGATTTTACCTTCAACAAATAATCCTGAAGCTTCCATCGAAGGATGGTAAACTACGACATCAGTATAAGTAACTGTTCCACCAGCTTTGTAAGCAATAACGTTTCCGTTTCCAGTTGCTTTTTCACCTTGAACACGAACCGGCTTAAGTGCTACGTCTCCAACAGAAGGAGTAATATCAACAATCGCTTTTTTGTTCAATGCTTTCTCTGGGAAAATTACATCTACTTTTACTCTTACAGAATCTCCATGCATTTCTAATGGATCAGGAGTTACTGTGTAGTCAACATCTTTTAATAGTTGACATCCCGTAGCCATTGTACCAGCAAGGGCAATAAGGGTTAAAACTTTAACGTTATTCTTTTTCATAGGATGTTTATAATAAATTCTATTTCAGGTTTAAAGATGCAATAATACACAAAAAAATCATAAAACAAGTGATAATTTCATGATTTAATAAAAGATTTATATAGCTAAGCTTGTTCTTTTTACGATTGAATTATCAGGGCATTTCAGCAAGATTTCTCGAATGCTAATGCCTTTATTCGGATCTATTATTGTCTCATCTATTTCACACAGCGGCATTAAGACGAATTTTCGATTCATATACTGCATATGCGGAACAGAAAGCGATTCAGTTTCAATTCGTTCGTTTGAATAAAAAATGATGTCAATATCAATTTTTCGCGATTCATACGTATCAATTGTTTTGTTTTTTCTTCCAATCGCAAGCTCAATTTCTTGTGTTTTTTGAAGGAGATGGCCAGGAGTAAGTTTCGTTTCTAATTCCAAACACATATTGTAAAATGTCACTTCAGAACTAAATCCAACTGCCTCGCTTTCGTAGATTGAAGACAAGGAAATTATTCGACCTATATTGGTTTCAATTTGTTGAATTGCTTTTCTTAAATGGTCAAGCCTGCTCTCAATATTACTTCCCAGACTCAAAAAAACGCGATTCACTTTTTCCATTCGAACTTTTCAATCATATGTTCAAGATCTATTTTTAAATAGTCAAGTGAAGGTCGAATGGAATCATAATTTGGAGTTGAATTGAAATACACAACACCACTCACAAACTTAGATGTGGAATCTGTGATGTAAAATTGAAATGGGGAAGCAACATCTCCTTTTAATTCGAAAAATGTGCAAAACACTTTTTTATCACTTTTTAATATTCGATAATCTTCGATTCCTGTTGCTTTAACTTTGTGTTCATCAATTTTGTCGTTCACATAATTTACATAAGTTGAAAGTGGTTCAACCATGTCAATATATGACATATGAATTGATCCATTCAGTTTTCCTAAGTCAATATCTTTGTGGCATGTTTCACCGTTTTCATCAGAAACATTTTTAACTGTATAACTTTTAGCAATTTCGAATTGATATTGGCAGTTATCAGTGTACAATTTATATTCATGATCAGGAAGCTCTAAACGCAAATAGGTTGGAGGCTTAGGAATGTTGATTTCTTCTTCGCATCCAACTAATAGAATGGCAACTAGAATTAAAATTGAATATTTCATAAACCGCTTGTTTGAATGGCCTTAACCATTTTAATTCGTTTTTTATCACTCGACTCTACAATCAATTTGATATCTCCAACTAGAATAAATTCATTGTTTTTTAGTATTCTTCCAGCATTTTCAATAATAAACCCGCCAAGTGTTTCAGTCATCTTACTATCAAAAGACATTTCTTTTTCGTCGATTTGTAGAGCTTTACAAAAATCAATCAGTGTTGTTTTCCCTTCAAATAAATAAGTCGTATCGTCTATTTTTGTGTAAACCAACTCATCAACATCAAATTCATCAGTAATATCACCTACAATTTCTTCTAAAACATCTTCTAAGGTCACAATTCCATTCGTACCGCCATATTCATCAACAACCAGTGCGATGTGAACTTTTTTCTCTTGGAACTCTTTTAGTAAATCGTCTATTTTTTTATTTTCTGGAACAAAGAAAGGTTTTCGAATAAGTTCTTTCCAATCAGTGGAATGTGTCTTTCCAAGGATAGGAAGTAAATCTTTAATAAAAAGTACTCCTTGGATTTTATCAAAACTTTCTTCGTACACTGGAATTCGTGAATGTCCACTTTCCAAAATAATTTCCATTACTTCATCGAAATTTGCGTTTATTTCAATTGCATGAACATCCATTCGCGGTTTCATTATCTGCCGAACTTTAGTGTTTCCAAATTTGATTATCCCTTCTAAAATTTTATGATCTTCATCAGAAGTCGTAGATTCTTTCGTCAATGCTAAGGCTTGTTCTAAATCGTCCGACGAAATGTTCACTTTGGCTTTTCGTGCCTTGCTCTGAATAAAACGAGTCCCTGCAACCAAGCCCAATCGCATCCATGAAACGGGAGGAGTTCTATCTAAATAAAAGAGTGGTCTCCCCATCAAGAGAGCAAATCTTAGCGCGTTTTTGGTAGCATAAATTTTTGGAATAACTTCTCCAAGTAGCAATAATATTAAGGTAATCGCGACAACTTCAATAATGAAATGAATTGTTTTGTTGTCGACAGAAGGCGGGTAGAAAACCGACAGTAAATAACTTGAAAGTATTACTATCCCAACATTAACAAAATTGTTAGTTATTAATATCGTAGCAAGTAGGTCTTTAGGTTTATCAAGAAGGTTTGAAACAAAATTAGCACTTTTGTTTTCTTTATTTTTTAGATCTTCTTTGTCGGCTGGACTTAAAGAAAAGAATGCAGCTTCCGCCCCAGAAACAAGTGCTGAGCATAAGAGTAAGCCAAAAAGAATGAAAATAAAAATTAGTTCGATGGTGCCAAAACCAGCGTAAAAAGCCCCTTCAAAGGGCATGAGACTCGGAGGCTCTATACTATTCATATTTGCTTATTAAAACGGTAAATCGTTTTTGTCATTTTTAATAATGTCATCCACTTTGGAAGGTTGATCAGGAGTTCCTTGATTGTCATAGGGTGCTGAAGAGCCTTCAGGCTTTTCAAGTCGGGTTAAAATAGTTAACTCATCTGCAACAACTTCTGTTGTGTAACGGGTATTTCCATCTTTGTCTTGCCAAGATCTTTTTTTCAGTTTTCCTTCGACATAAACTTTCTGACCTTTTCGCACGTATTTATCTACAACATCAGCTAGTCCTCTCCAAACAACTATGTCGTGCCAATCAGTATTCTCTACTTTTTGACCAGTTGTCTTATCTGTATAACTTTCTGAAGTCGCAAGTGGAAAATTAGCAACAGTAGTACCGTTTTCTAAATGACGAACTTCCGGATCTTTTCCAAGATTACCAATCAGAATTACTTTGTTTACACTTCCTGCCATTTGTAATTTTTACTTTACGAAAATTAAATGTACAAATTTCTTTTCAATACTCATTGTTTTCTAAATAACGATCAATAATTCTGGGTAATGGAAAATTTTGAATTGTGCCCTTTGGTATCTTAATCCACGTGTCTTTTAGTTCTTCAGGTATTGCACTGAAATGGTAAAATTTAGCTCTAATTTTTTGATGACTCAATAGGTGATTTACTTCTTTTGAAACGGTGTGATTTAATTTGAAAAAATCGACATTGGGCGTTGCAAATGAGTCGGACTCTACTAAAGGGAATTGATACAAGTGCTGCCAGATATCTTTGTCTATTCGTTTATCGATAACAATTTCAGTATTATTTTGAAAGATTAAAAAATGAAAATAACGTTCAGTTGCTTTTGTTTTTTTTGCCTTAACAGGAAGTGCGTGAATTGTGTTGTTAGCTTTTGCGAGGCACATATGAGACAAAGGACAGTTTAAGCAATTCGGCTTTTTAGGTGTGCAAACTAAAGCTCCAACTTCCATGATTGCCTGGTTATGGATGGCAGGGTTAGTTGGATCGATTAATTCGTTGGCTAAAGATTGAAAGTATTTTTTCCCTTCGTTTGTATCAATAGCCATGTCAACGTTGAATACTCTGCTCAATAATCTAAATACATTACCGTCCACAACCGCGTAATTTTGACCGAAGGCAAAAGAACTAATGGCGGCAGCCGTGTATTCGCCAATTCCTTTCAGTGCAATTATTTCTTTGTATACAGACGGAAAAATCCCGCCGTAATTATCTCGAATGAACTTTGCTGTATAATGTAGGTTTCTTGCTCGACTATAATAGCCAAGACCTTGCCAATCGTTTAGAATCGAATCTTCAGACGCATTCGCTAAACTAGTTATTGTAGGATAGTTTTTTTTAAACTTTAAAAAGTATTTCATCCCCTGATCGACTCGCGTTTGCTGAAGTATGATTTCGGAAATCCATATTAAATATGGATCCGATGTGTGTCGCCAAGGTAAATTTCTTTTATTTTGTCGATACCAATCAGTAATTAATCGAGTAAAAGTGTCCATTTAGGGAAAAAACTTTTTTTTTGCTTCAAAAGTAAGCTTTAAATAAAAAGAGAACTCTATTTTTGTGCTCGTTATTAAACAATTATATAAAAAAATAGGAATATGACTAAGGCAGATATCGTTTCAAACATTGTTGATGAAACTGGATTAGAGAGAGTTGAGGCATTAAAAGTAGTTGAAGCATTTATGACTTCGATTAAATCATCTTTATCAAATGGTGAAAATGTTTATTTGAGAGGTTTCGGAAGCTTTATTGTTAAAGAGAGAGCGGAAAAAACTGGAAGAAACATATCTAAAAATACTGCTATTATAATTCCAGCACACAATATCCCTTCATTCAAACCAGCAAAAACGTTTGTTGAAGAAGTAAAAGTAAATGTAAAAGTGAATTAAAAAAGAAAGCAAATTAGGTAACAATATTTAATTTGAATTTACTATCTTTGCACTCTCGTAAATTTTACGAGGGTGTTTTTTTTCTCAAAACACACACGAAAAGTATTTAAAGAGTTTAACATAAATAAGATAACATTATGCCAAGCGGTAAAAAAAGAAAAAGACATAAGATGTCTACTCACAAACGTAAAAAGAGACTTAGAAAAAATCGTCACAAGAAGAACTGTCTCTTATACACATCTCCGAGCCCACGAGACAGGCAGAAATCTCG
>CAJXRM010000045.1 GCA_913059205.1 uncultured Flavobacteriales bacterium | reverse complement strand
ATCGTCGGCAGCGTCATATGTGTATAAGAGACAGGATCATACTTGGTGCAATTATACTGGCAGCCTTGTGTCGGCAATTTTTTCCAACATTCTTTAAAGCAAACAGTAATTCTGCAAACAAAAAGGAAATTGATGAAAGCGAATATTACATCAACAAAAATACGGTTACTGAAAATGTTGGTTTTAACCCAATACGTTTTTGGAAGCAAATATTAACAGGTGCAATATTATGGACAATACCTATCATAGTCTTTTATTTTCTCACGGCTGACTTTGAGTTTTGGAAAAAGCTATCCGTTTTCTTTACACAAGCGGCTTTTGTAACCTTTGGTGGTGCTTATGCTGTTTTGCCTTATGTGGCACAAGTGAGCGTAGAAAAATTTAACTGGCTGACTAATCTACAAATGATAGACGGACTTGCACTTGGCGAAACAACACCCGGTCCATTAATTATGGTGCTTGTTTTTGTTGGTTTTATGGCAGGACATAACCACTTCGGTAGTTCACTTGCAATGGGAACACTCGGTCTTGTAACGACAACATTTTATACATTCCTTCCTTGTTTCCTGTTCATATTTGTAGGTGCACCAATTATTGAACGGACACAAGAAAATAAAAAAGTGAAAGAAATACTTTCGCTTGTAACGGCTGCAGTTGTCGGAGTAGTTCTAAACCTGACAATTTATTTGGGCAAGGCAGTTATATTTCCAAAAGAACTTTCACTTACAGGACTTGATTACATTACATTAGGGTGGACAGTAATTTCATTTGTTGCAATGTATCGCTTTAAAGTCGGAATGATAACTTGGATTGGCTTCAGTGCAATTTTTGGACTGGTTTATTATTTGACAACACTAATGTAAACGAAAGAAAAAGGGTATGCACATAACAATGTATATAAAAAATAGGCGAAATGGCAGTAAAATCAGGGCTTATGGCTCGTATCAAAGATTGTGTTCAGCCGAAAGTACCGTGCTTCGAAATCGCCTACTTTTCATATACTAACCGTTGTACTCCATGCCCCCACTCTCGAGAACCATCTTAAAAATTTGGGTTAAAATTGGAATATAAACCATTGGACTGAAAATTACGCCCGCCCCAACCTCGGTTTGACTTGAAAAATTGTGTTTATAAAATCACTCTTTTTATAGTGTGAAGTTGACACTCGGGCGGACGTAACCTTGATGCGTAGAAATGTGTGTACGGACAATTGGACTTCAAAATTACATTCGGTTGGACAACCACTCTCACTCGCAGTTTGCCAATTTGACTTGACACACACAACGGTTTGACTGAAAACCCAAATTTGTAAAATGAAATATGGCACGGAGCACAACAATAGCTAAAAATAAATAAAACCAACCCACCTAACCGTTTTTTACTTATTTTAGCTGTATCGTTGTGCACCACTCTGCCCGCTTCTGAAAATCATTTTTTTTGCCTTTTGTTTAAAGTGTGTTGTGGAAAATCGAATGGTTAGTAAAACCCTTTTTTTGTCTTTATGTAAATGAAAACTAGCCCAGTATTCGGCGGGACTGAAAACTGTTGCTGAAAACTTTTCTATGGATTTTGGCCCTAGGACATCAATTACTTCCTTCGAAATTGGTTGGCTAAAACAGATCGTGGGATTTATCCGAGTTGGCCCTATGACAATCGGTTCGGCCGTCGGACAGAAAACCATATTCAGAAAATTGTTGCTTAAAAGACAAAAAAAGTACTGACCGTTGAACTGAAAACCATTCCGAAAAAGGCTGAAAAAAAATTAAAAAAGCGCGGTGCACAACACTAACTAAAAATAATAAAACCAACCCACCTTACCGTTTTTTACTTATTTTTAGTCTTAACGTTAGGGCATATAAAATGACACGCGAAGAATACATAAAATGGTGCGAAAATTGTGTTTTTCGTGAGCCAAGTAAAATTGGAATTATTTGTTCTATAACCAACGAATATGCAAACTTCTCGAATAGCTGTTCAAATTTCTCCATTGATGAAAAAGAAACTAGACTAAATGAAGAGAGATACCTTTTATTAAAGTATTCTGAATTTCGAACAACAATAATAAAAACTGAACAAAAAGTATATTGGAATATTTGGAGTAAAAAAAACCTTCCTGAACGAACTGTAATAAAAAATCAAGACAAAAGAAAACAATATTATTTGTTTATTCTATTCTCCCTAATTCCAATAGCAGGAGGTTTTTCTCAATTCTTATTTCAGAAAAATGTAAATATGGAAAGTTATTATCTGATATCCATTGGGTTTTTGACAATTGTAATTTTACTTTACATGAATAACAAATACAAAAGAGATGAAACTGTTATATTAGAATTTGATAAATATGGGATATCCTATAACGGATTACCGAAGTTTAGTTGGAAAGAAATTCAGACCTTCGAATTACAGGAAGGTCGGGGAAGATTTACATATTTCAAACTAATAATCAAACCCTTATTGAAAGATGAAATAGTTATTGATTTAACCTATCTTGAAAGCACTCCTTCAAAAATAATAAGGTCAATAGAAAGATATAAAGAAATGCCCTAACACGCCCTAAAACACATAAACCAGCCAACCTAACCGTTTTTACGTATTTTAGCGCCGTCCGTTATAAACCATAAAAATGTTCTCAACTTCTCCCAAATGACAAAAACAATTTCCATAATTATTTTGCTGATTATTATGACAAGTTGTAGTGGTAAATCTTTTGATTCGAACAAATGGAAGAATTGGGATGGAAAAGAATCATTCATAAGATGGGACATGGCTGACGACTTAATTAACAACCAAGAGTTACGTGGAAAAACGCAGAGGGAAATAGAAACATTATTAGGTAAGCCTAATAATGGTCAAAACAGTTCAGCTGATTTATTTTACTATGACTTAGGACCATGCCGAAGTGGGATAGACTATGGAAGCCTTTACATAAAATTTAAAGATGAAAAGGTTGTCCAAGTTGAAAAACATTGTAATTAACGCAAGCTATAAACAATGATAAATTAATAAATTATGATAAAACTTTTTATAATTGGTCTTTTAGCTTTTGGCTTACTTTATAGCTGTAATAGTGGACAAAAGGATTTAGATAAATTTATGGTTGACATTTCCAAATTCAATATCAATGATACAATATTAAAAGATGGCGATTATGTTGAAATTTTAGGCTCATCAGGAAACCTAACCAGAGAACATGAAATCGACTTTTACAACCTTATTGTTGTACGATCTGAAGATACTGGAGATACCGTTAATGTACTTGTTACCAACTTTTATCAATCGGACTTGAACAACCCAAGAACGCGATTTATATCAAACTCTTCCATTTCTGGAAAACTATTAGAAAATGTTGAGAACTTTAACGAGTTAGATGGCGTAAACATTAAAGATATTACAGCAAAAAAATATCAAAAGGTTTTCTACGATAGTGAATACATCCAGGTAGATGTTAGGAAATACCCTTCAATAACTGGAAACTTGGGTGACTACACAATCGAAGGTGACTTAAGTGAATTAGGTTTATAACATCACCTATACTCCACTGCTTAAATCTCGCTTCGAATGATAAATCATTCTAACTCGCACGTTTATTTCTCCGAAATAAAATTAACTTTAATAAATCGCAGCGGCGCATAGCCTTGGCGTTATGCTCAATGACTGAAGACCGCAATAGTATATGAAAAAAGGAATAATTAAAAATATTTCAGTAGCAGTATTGACTCTTTGTTTAGTCGGAACTTTTTTCTTAACGTTCAAATGGTTGTCTGAATTTTATTGTATTATGTGTGACCACTCACCAAAATGGATAATAATCTGGTTTATATCGACGATGTCTGTTTTCGTTGCATTAAAAATATATGGTAGAAGGAATTGAAAAGATCGTGCATAAGCTCAACCAGATTGTTTTTCATGATTTTGCCGAAAATGATGACACAACTAAAGAAATACCGCAATGAAAATTGACTTTATAGGTCTTGAGATGATTACATTTCATGATTTGCCATTAAAAAATTTGTCAATTCAGCTTGAACCATTCCCAAAAGTTGAAATGAATGTGTCTGAATATGATGAAGAAATTGAAGATTATATTGAAAGAACTATTATTTTTAAGGAGTTAGCACACCTCAACCCACAAACATTAAAAATTGAGGATTATAAAGATGTGGAAATTACTGCTTTTGATTATCGGTTGGAGGGAGAATTGTTTGTAGGAAAAATAGTTGGCTTAACAGGGTTTGGAAAGCCAAGCTTTGAAATTGATTTATCATGTCGCACGGTGGAAATAATATGAGCATAACAGCGCCTAAGCGTCAGCTCGGATCTTTCTTCGAAACAACAATCGTTTACAGAAAAACGTCTTATCTTCGATAAGAATGTTTATTTTTAAGATGGCCGAACGCCTAGCCGTGGTCCGTTAGGTGCAAGTGAAAAAAAACCGCAGATGAACAAACCACTACTGAACATAAAAGAAAATGACATTCTATTCTTTGATATGGACGGAACATTGGTGGAAACAGATTTTGCAAACTTCTTATCGTATAAAAATGCGATACAATCGTTCATTAAATTGGAAAAAGAAATTGAATTCAACCCAAACGAAAGATTTAATCGTGCTTCACTAAAAAATGCAGTTCCAAATTTGACAGAGACGGAATATGAAAAAATAATTCAACAGAAAGAGGAAAATTACAAAGAACATTTATCTGAAACAAAACTGAATAAATCTGTTTTGGACGTTCTATTAAAATATTCCAAAACAAATAAAACGGTATTGGTTACAAATTGCCGTGAAGACAGAGCATTGATGACATTAAACTACCATAATTTAACTGATAAGTTTAGCAACCTATTTTTTAAAACCATTTCGGACAATGGACAACGAATAAATAAATACAAAAAAGCAATATCAAGTTTGAGCCTATCGGCTCAAACTGTTATTGTTTTTGAAAATGAAAAACCTGAAATTGAAGATGCTATTCACGCAGGAATTTCCATTGATAATATTATAAGTTTTTAAATTATGACGCCATTTACAATTGAGACAAATCAATATTTAACACAAGAAACCCAAGGATTTTATCACACAGATTTCGGTGGTGTGAACTTACCAAATAATCCAAATTATTTGTATAAGTTAAAAAATGACCCTCACCATAATTGGTCAGACGATTGGATACGACAATCGCAAGAGCAGCTATATAGAGTATTACTTATAGACCTTCCAGAAGTGCAAAATCATATTCGCAAAAATCCATTAACAATATGTGTTGTCCCGAGAGCAAAGGCTGACAATACTTACAACCCAAATCAGTTACTTTTCAAGGCGGCTGTTAGAAATGCAGTAATTGCGTTAGGTAATAGTTTTATTGATGGAACCAATTTTATCCAACGACATACAAATACAAAAACAACACACCTTCGTCAATCAATAGACGGATATCATAATGATGGCTCAAATCCGTATATTGGAATAACAAATGCTACTTGTAATATTTCAAACAATGTTATTGGCAAAGATATTTTGCTAATTGACGACATTTACACAAGGACTGTAAATATTGATGAAGATGCAATTCAAGCATTGTTAAGTAAAGGTGCAAATTCAGTTTCATTCTATGCAATAGGAAAAACTGTTTTTAATCACTAAAATAAAATTAAAATGAAGTACACAGACAACGCAATTAATATACTAACGACAAAAACCTACAAAGGAATTGGTAGGGCTTGGATAGTTAAAAATTTAAAAGGTAATGAAAGTGTCGAGAAAATTGTTTCATTAATAAATAGCAACTCAAAACAAGACGAATTAATAACTTTTGATGATTTCGAATTCAATAAAAATCAAATAATAAATCAAATCGAGATATTTGAAGAAAGTTGTGATGGTCTTGTAGCAATCGGAGATAAAAACTTTCCAAAATATAGAGGAAATGTAAAGGAAAGCGAAAGACCAATATTTCTTTTTTACAAAGGAGATTTAAGTTTAATTGAATTTGAAAATAATAACGTAACGGTAATTGGACTACTTAATCCAGATGAAACAATTGAAAGTCGTGAACAAAAAATCGTTTCAGAAATTGTCAAGAAAGGGATAACAATCGTTAGTGGTTTAGCATTTGGCTGTGATAGTATTGCTCATAAACAAGCACTTATTGGCGGAAAAACAGTTGCTATTTTGCCAAGTCCACTTTATAAAATAATGCCAGCAAAAAATAAGAGTTTAGCATTCGAGATAGTTGAAGAAGGCGGACTTTTGGTGTCTGAATATTTTGACGAGCATAAATCAGCAATGGATTTAAGTAGTCGATATAAAGACCGTGACAGATTACAAGCATTATTTTGTGACACTATAATTTTGGCTGCAAGTTATGCTCAAGATACCGCTGAAAGATGGAAGTTGTTTGGACAAAAATTGGATAGTGGAGCAAGATTAGCAATGGGATTTGCAAAAGATTATAATATTCCAAGAGCCGTTATGTATGACCAAAAGCTTGATGCAAATAATCCAATGTTTGATTTAAACCGAGAGTTAATCAATGACGGAAAATCTGTTACAATTTTGACTCAAAAAAGTTTAGAAGAAATCATAAATAATATTGAAGTAGATAAAGAAAAATCGGTTAAACAAAATAATTTTCAGACTGATTTATTTGGCTAAAGATTAAATAGAAACATACGGAATGAAAGAACACCTGCACCTAACAATGTATATAAAAAATAGGCGAAACAGTAATAAAATCAAAGCTTGTGGCTCGTTTCAAAGTTCGTGCTTAACCGAAAGTTTTGTGCTTCTTAATCGCCTACTTTTCATATACTAACCGTTATACACAATTACCATTCACTGTAAAACACATGTACGAAGGAGTTAGAGAAGTGTACTATAAAGAACATTGCCATTGCGTACTAGAAAATATGAAATGGGAAAAGCATAGCGCATCAAATTACGCTGAAACAGTTCTTGAATTACTTGAACGAGAATTAGTCGATTCGGAGACTTCCATCCAACCATTATTCAATTTAATTTTAAACATATTAGAAAATGTCCACGATCACGGAAGCGGATGTTGTAAAGTGATGTATGGGAGGAAAGATGATAAAGTAGTGGTAGAAATATTTGAAGAACTGGGCGGATTCGACCTAAAGAAATTACCACATGGGGTTGGTGGGGAAGGATATAAAACGATATTGCGTAGTGATTACGAGGTAAGCCATTCGCCTGATGGAAAACGCACATTTATCGTAGAACCTTAATCGCAAGAATAAGCTCTGCAGATGAGAGATAGAATAATTATCGCACCAACAATGATTCCTGGCAAATCAATGCCACGTTTTCACGAATCAATAGGAGGATACGATATCTGTTATAGTTCCGAGTACATTCATTCACTCTTTCGTAAAACAGATAAGCGAAAAATCACTACGACAATAGATCATAAAGGAAATCCAATTTCTTGCTCAATTATCGCATCATTTTTAAAGGGATTAGATTTCGAAGGTCAGATTAGAAGAGCATTACCCTTCCTATCGAATGATGATGTAAAAATCCTTCTCAATAAATTTAACTCTTTACCTAAACGATCTTGGATTCAAATACAGGAATTTGATAGCCATGAGGATAGGGAGAAAATAATTGCTTCTGGCAAAACAGGATTAAGTGTTGAGTTAAATCACACAATCAATGTAAATGGAAAAAAGATTCGAATTCGAGAAGAATTTGAAAGGATTGATTCTCCGAATGATAAATTACCATTTAGTCTTCATATATATGGAGGAAGTACTTGGAGCTGGGGCCGTAGTGAGCATGGTCAGGCTCATTTAGAAGCAAAGAAAAATGGTAACTCATTTGACAAAATTTTCATCCCGTACTCTAAAGAATGGAATTCTAGTAGTCCAAAGAAAAAGATCAATTTACTTACATCCGAAAAAGGTAGGGTTAGTAGAAAAGAAAGAAAAAAATTGGTCGAATGGTTGGATTCTGATAATAACTTGATGCGCTGTCATGAATCGTGGAACAACAACAATAAAGACAATGAAAATAGAGCAATGTTTATTTACTGACATTAGTAAGAAGTGTATAACAGCAGCTATACTCCACCACACAGATCATTCTCCAAACACTATTTACTTTCACTCAACTATTCGTAACTTACAACAACAAAACATTTTAAGACGTGCGGCGATAGTATAGCCGCAAAACGTTATAAACCACATAGCAGCTTCCTTTTTTGTTCGGGGTTTTTAAAAAACTTTTGCTCCCAGGACTTGTATGACTTCAAAAGTTGTCTAAAAGGAAAATCAAAACCCAAAAAACTCTGCTTGACTTGCACTTTCTGAAAACCATTGTGTGACAAACTGTGTACAAAATGGCTTCGAAACAATGCGTAGCTCAAAAATTGCTGTGCTTAAAATTGGACAACCACGCTCAAAATGGAGATAAGTGTTCGTGGTGTTTATGAAGGTAATTCGGCAAGGAAACTCCCCTATTCTTCTTAAAGTTCGGAGAAGAAAAACAATTTTAAGCGCAATTTTTGAGCTACGCATTTGCGTTGGTGCTACGCTGCTATGCGACTTTATAACACCGGCTACACTTTACGCCTAAAAAAGTTATATTTGTTAGAAGGCGGCGAAAAAGCGTAGCCTTGAACGTTGTGTGTAATACCGCAACAGATTCACAGCAAACAGAAACAACACTCTTTCTAACATTAGTGTACTGGCAAGAAAAGAAAGCCTACCCTTCATCGGTTATTTTGTTTTCTGCTAGCATCTGTTTTCAAATTTAAGTTCAAAATACCTCATTTAGGGTATTGTTTAGAATCATTCTAAATAATAGATTTGCCCTTGAATTTAAATTTAACTAAAGCAGATATGAAAAAATTACTTACAACTATAACGGTAACTGTCATAAGTTACACAGCAGCTTTCTCTCAAACTACCCAAGCAGACAGCACAAAAACATTAACGTTAAAAGAAGTTACTATTACAGCATACAAAACAGTAAATGGTGTTGGACATTTACCCGAAGAAAAGGATGGAATTATATATGCAGGTAAAAAGACCGAAGTAATTATTATTGATAGTTTAGATGCAAATAAAGCAATAAACAACACAAGGCAAATTCTCGGAAGAATACCCGGACTAAATATTGTAGAAACTGAAAGTAGTGGATTTACGGCAAACGGTATTGCCACAAGAGGACTAAATCCTACACAAAGCGTAGAAATGAATACTCGGCAAAATGGATACAATATAAGTGCCGACATCTATGGTTATAACGAAGCCTATTTTCTCCCACCTATGGAAGCAGTAAGCCGTATTGAAATGGTAAGAGGTGCAGCCTCCTTACAATTTGGTTCTCAGTTTGGAGGATTAGTCAATTATGTTATCAAAGATGCCCCTGCTAACAAACCTTTTGAATTCACATCTTCACAAACCATCGGAAGCTTTGGAATGTTTAACTCATTTAATTCAGTAGGAGGAACATATAAAAAAATTAGCTACTATGGTTTTCTACAATACAGGTATATGCAAGGTTACCGCCCTAACTCCCAACAATGGCAACTCTCAGGCTTTGGAAAAGTACAATACAAACCCTCCAAAAAATTAGATATTGGAGTTGAATATTCCTTACTCCGCAATCGGGTAAAAATGCCGGGCGGATTAACAGATAGTCTGTTTTATGCTAATCCAAAAACATCTACCCGAACAAGAAATTGGGTAAACAGCCCTTGGAACATTGTTGCCGCTTACTTAAATTTTAGACCATCAGAAAACACAACAATAGGTTTGAAATCAACGTACTTATTTAGCGATCGTAATGTTGTTTGGCGCAATGAAGATGGCGGAGCAAGTGCAACTGATGACATTGACCCTACAACCAATGCTTTTGTGTCACGTGAAGTAGGTAAACAAAATATAAACAACTCTACTACCGAATTAAGGATTGCTCATAATTATAAATTAGGCAATCAAAAATCTACCATAGCTGGTGGGCTAAGGTACAGTTACGCCTGGTTCAAACGATTAGGCGGTGGCGAAGGAACTACAAACAGTGATTTTGATTTATCCATTACAGGCGACTGGGAATATAATTTAGATTTCACCACAACCAATATTGCTCCATTTGTAGAAAATATCTTTAGAGTTGGAGATAAACTTACTATTACTCCCGGTTTTAGATTCGAGTACCTAAACACTACTGCAAAAGGATATAAAACTAAAGAGGGAATAAAACTATCGGCTGACAAAAGCCGCAACCGCTACATTCCTTTAGCGGGCATCGGACTGGAATTTAAACCAACCAACAACACGAGCATTTACGGCAATTTTACTCAAGCTTACCGCCCCATTGATTACAGTCAGTTAACACCATTTGGCGTTACCTCTAAAATTGACCCTAATATGAAAGATGCCAATGGTTTCAACTCCGATTTAGGTTACAGAGGCACTATAAAAAATTATTTAAATTTTGACATCGGTGGTTTTTATATGGCTTACAACAATAGAATTGGTGTAGTACTTAAAACAGACCCAACAACAGGTGACCAATATTCACTAAGAACAAACATTGCCAATAGCGTTCACACAGGTATTGAAAGTTATGTAGAGTTGAATTTTTTAAAACTGATGAACACAACATCTAAATATGGTCTGAGTATTTTTAATTCATTCGCTTACATTGACGCAAAATACACAAGCGGAGAATTTAAAGGAAAAAGAGTGGAAGCGGCAGCACAAACCATAAACCGTGTAGGTTTAATTTTCAGCAGTAAACGTTTTTCTACAACATTTCAGGTAAATTCAGTTGGAGATGCTTATGGAGATGCCTCCAATGTAAAAACTAGCGAAGACCCTGTTGCAGGATACATTCCTGCTTACACAGTTTTAGATTTGAGCACTACTTATAAGTATAAAAATTACGCTATTAAATTTGGAGTAAATAATTTAACAGACAAATCATACTTTACTCGTAGAACCGATGAATACCCCGGACCCGGAATTATTCCGTCCATCGGGAGAATGCTTTATGCAGGAATATCGGCAACCTTTTAATCTACTAAGCTCAAATACTATGACATCAACAACCTAAATGTTATCTCATTGAAAAAGAGGAATAAATACATTACAAAAGAACAATATGAAAGTTTGTAACTAAGGATTATAGGAAGGTACAACACACAACATTGGCTAAAAAACATAGGGGTTTTTGTGGTAAATTACAAGTTCAGAACTTCGATTGAAAACCGCCAAACCAAAATTTTGATAATGAAAAAGAAAGATAATTATAAAAATATTTGGCTTGGCTAAGTGGTAAACTGAAAAGGCAGTGTTTCAAACTCCCCTACGTTTCTTAGCCGGGTCGTTACCCACAAGCTGAAAACTCACCGCACATTTTAGCACTTTCGGTTTTTTCCGACACACAAATCCAACGCTAAAAAACCAAAAGAGCTAAAATTTTCCCAACGCTTGAGAAATATGTATTTAAGTATTTGCTTAAATATGAAATAATTGTAACTTTGAGATATGGAAAATAATTCTTGCATAAGACAACAAGCCGATATTGAACAAATAAATCGTTGCAAAGACACAGTTTCTGAATTAAACGAATCGTTCGACTATTTGGCAAATGGACTTTCATTAGTCGGAAATAGCGTTCGGCTGAAAATTCTTTACCTACTCTTTGAGGAAAAAAGACTTTGTGTTTGTGATTTGAGCGATATTCTTGGAATGAATATTTCTGCTATTTCTCAACATTTGAGAAAAATGAAAGACAGAAATCTTTTAGAAACCGATAGAGAAGCCCAAACCATTTTTTACTCACTAACTGCTGAATACGAAAAATTACTAAATCCATTCTTTGAGATACTTGACAAAAACAAAATTTTAGAAACGATATGAAAAGCGAAAACAAATTAATTGGTGCAGGTTTGTTAACTGCAATTACAGCTTCATTATGTTGTATTACACCAGTTTTGGCTCTAATCGCAGGAACAAGCGGAATTGCTTCAACATTTTCTTGGATAGAACCTTTTAGACCTTATTTAATCGGACTGACAATTTTTGTTCTTGGCTTTGCTTGGTATCAAAAACTTAAACCTCAAAAAGAAATAGACTGTGATTGTGAGACGGACGAAAAACCAAAATTTATTCAATCAAAGAAATTTTTAGGAATTGTAACTGTATTTGCAATTGTGATGTTGGCTTTCCCATATTATTCAGGAATTTTTTACCCAAACACAGAAAAACAAATAATTGTAGTTGACAAATCGGACATTAAAACCACTGAATTTAAAATCAGCGGAATGACTTGCGCGAGTTGCGAAGAACACGTAAATCACGAAGTTAATAAACTCAACGGAATTGTAAACTCAAAAGCGTCCTACGAAAATGGAAATGCAATCATTGAGTTTGACAAAACCAAAACCAACGTAACGGAAATCGAGAAAGTAATTAACTCAACAGGTTATAAAGTAACCGACAAAAAAGAAAACTAATGGAAGTTCAATTAAAATCAGAAATTACTTGTCCAAATTGTGGACATAAAAAAGTAGAAGAAATGCCAACAGAATCCTGTCAATTCTTTTACGAATGTGAGAATTGTAAAAAAGTATTACGACCAAACGAAGGCGATTGTTGTGTCTATTGCAGTTTTGGTTCAGTAAAATGTCCTTCAATACAACAGAAAGAAAGTTGTTGCTAAAAAGCCAACGCTAAAAGCCATACACATTTGCAATTCGCACGAGCCAACGCTACGCCAAAAATTACAAAAGAGTATGTCTTTGCCAACGCTGAAAACCAAGCTGAACGGAAAAAAGCCAGTGGGTAACAACGTATATAAAAAATAGCGGTTTAGGTGCTAACTTGAACCGTTTTTGCATTTAATTAAGTATCTTGCTTTCCGAAAATTTAGTGCTTAAAATCCGCTACGTTTCATATACAAGACCGTTATATACCATAAACCATAGTATACCATGACTTTTGTAATAATCCTTTTAATACTTATCGTTGTTGGAGCAGTAATTTATGCTGCTAACAATTCAAACAATAAAATACCCGAATCCAAACCTGAAATTGATAATATATCATTTACTGTAACAACTTCTGACAAAAAGAAAGAACACGATCCAGAATACGATGAGTATGTTAAGAAATACCCAAAGTGGTTTTCTGAAAATGATACTGTAGGAATCTGTTTTGAATCTGAAAGAATTGAACCTCTTCTTAATGGCCAAACAGAAACAGTTTACTACAAAACCAATAGATTCGCGGACTTATTCGGTCGTGGTAAAGATTGTAGTTACTTTCCTGGGTATGGAGAAATACACAATCGAACATTTGAAGTTTGGTTTCAGGAAACTAACACGAAAGACAAAAAAGAAATTCAGATTTACAAAGACATTGCGAACGTTACCTACGCTCAGCCGGTGTATATTGAGAAAATTACGAACGGAATAAGTACCACAGAAGAATTAGAAAGATCCAAAGGTTACATGAAACTTTTCAAAGGAAAAGACATTAAAAATAGAGGAACTTGGTATGCAGGTATGATCGAATCTGAATTCACAGGAATTATTACAAAAGGTGAAAAATAGGTATATAACAGTGCCTCAAGCGCCAGCCTTCAAATCTTGCTTCGAAACAAAGATAAATTTGAAAGAAAATAACCTTAACTTCGGAACAACGATTTATTTAAAGAGTCGGCCGATCGCCTAGGCACAAAACGTTATGGGTAATAAATAGTAAACTATGAAAACACTAAGCACACTGTTAATTTGTTTTAGTTTTATTAGTATCTCCTTTACACAGGTGACTAATACTTTTTATAGTGATACCTGCTATAAAACAGTGATCCCTTCTATAATTGTTAAGTGTATATTTGATAAAGACCAAGGTTGGCATCAAGAAGCATCTTTGGAAACTGAACAACTAATAAACGAGTGTCCAATTGACTCGATTTATCTTTTGGCCTTCGACACAACAAATAATAGGTTGGATACAATTTTCGACCTTAATAGTAATCGAATTCAAAAAAATCTGGACAAAAACAACTGTTGGCAGCCCGAATTTTTACCAGCACAAATATCTTTTTATTATAATAATACTCTAGTAGCAACAGATACCTTTCCTATTCAGGTTTCAATACTTGAAAATTCAAAAAAATGTGCATGTGGGACGGGAAAAGGTCAAAACAACATGTCTGGTTCTATTGGATTTGGAAAAATATCACTTGAATTTGATGAAAAACGAAATAAAGCAACCAAGCTAGGACTGAGTAAAAAGCAATACACAACTGAATTCATAGAATACAATTACAGTGAAGGCAGGATTGTTAAAGTCGATAACCTCAGTAAAATAAAGGGGAAGATTTATATTGATGAATCTCACTTATCGACTGGTTTTAGTAGAAACAACAACTTTCCAGAAGCTGAATACAAAATCATAAAGCAAGAAAAGGATTTAATTGTAATTATGGCAGAAAGTCGCCGTGAGGATGGTGACCTAATGATTTGGAAAGTGGTAATCAAATCTGAAAAAATAGATGTGACTGGTTCTTGGTATAGAGGAGGCGAAATAAAAACTACATATATCGTTAATACAAAATAAAAATCAGTTTAAAACAACAAGTTCTTAAAACACACCCATAACATCATATATACCCAATAGGCAAAGTTCAGCGAATACAACAGTAGGTGAGAATCTGCATGAGCGCCAAATCGCTGATTTGGCTTTTACGTGAAAATTAAAAACAAAATACAGCGTTTTGGCTAAGTGGTTATTTGGAAAGTTTGTATCTTTCTATCGCCTACTGGGCATATACTTAACGTTATATGCAATAACCCACACCCTAAAAACCATAGTAAAGTGTATCGTATTCAAATCATTCTAATATTAATAATTCTCGCATCTTGTTCTGAGAAAAAGAAATCAATAACAAAATCAAAAAACAAAATTGACACTTTGTATATAACAGAGGAAATGCGTGGTAATGTTGATTTTAGCTATAAGTTTGACAATTTGGATAAAGACAAATTTCTACCTAGAAATAAATGGATTTCAGTTCACGTAAAAGGTGTTGGTGAAATGGTCAAAATATTGAAACATGCAGATTTGTATTTAGAAAGCAAAGACTCAAATTTTGTAATTCAAAGGTTATCCAACTTTGAATATAAATTTTTTGTAAGAAATTCTTATGTTGGATATGTACCAAATGGAGGTCCAATTGAAGGACAAGAATGTATTGAAGTTTATCCGAATATTATGCCTCATAAAGGATATGTACTTGATGCTTATTGGTTAGATAAACCAATAACTAATCCAGAAAAAACTATGGTCTTGCAAAACCTTTTTGGAATAGAAATGCGGAATTAATACTGCATATAACACACGCTTAGCAAAAAAGCCGAAATCTTGGTTCCGACAAACGATAAATTGAAAAACTTAAGATCTTGGATCGCAAATAAAACTAATTTTAAAAATCGGCTTCTTCGCCAAGCGCGAGAACGTTAGTAACAATGAAATCCAAGCCTGTGAGAATAATATTAATATTGATTTTAGGGATTGCAATCAGCAGCTGTACTTTGGGAGATAAAAGTGAAAAAGTTATAAAGCTTGATTGCGGCATTTATTTAAAAGTTGTGAGATGGTCTACTGACAATCAAAGAACTTATATAAGTGACAATTCCATATTAAAAGATACTCTCAATGAACCATATTATAAAGCTTTAGATTTTTTTTATAAGGTAGACAACTGTAGTTTAATTATCCTTAAGGCAGATTCATTAAATAGGTCACAACTCAAAAATCCGAAAATCA
The DNA here is from genome assembly GCA_913059205.1 of uncultured Flavobacteriales bacterium. Lineage (GTDB taxonomy): Bacteria > Bacteroidota > Bacteroidia > Flavobacteriales_D > Crocinitomicaceae > UBA4466. The sequence continues at coordinate 10,030 of CAJXRM010000045.1, read as the reverse complement.
ACATCCAACAAGAATGGGCAAAGAAAGTTGACTTTAAAAATTATGACAGTCTTGGATTTGATAATATCATGTATAAATAGAAATGTTACTAACAGCACCTACATTTCAAGCCTTTTTATTATTATCTTGTGCTAGCGGCTCGAAAGTGTAGCTGCAAACCGTTACCTGCAATTTGCCGAAAAAACACTTTTAATCAGAATGTTTGAGTGTAGATTTTCTATGAGAAACACCCCAATCAACCATTACATCAAGGACTGTAAGAATATTTTTACCTGATTCGGTCATTTTGTATTCAATACGAACTGGCGTTGAATCATAAACGTTTCTTGTTATAACGCCATTTAGTTCTAATTCTTTTAACTCCTTAGACAACATTCTAGGTGTAATTTTATCGATATTGGTCTGTATGTCTTTGTACCTATAATTACCATAAAGGATTGAAGCAAGTATAGGCAACTTCCATTTACCACTTATCACGTTCAAAGTATCATTAATCGCCAATACGTATTGTACAGGGCATTTTTTTATCTCAGAAATATTTTGTAAACCATTCATTATCATGCAGTTTAAATTTTTACTATACAAAAGTATATCAATATAAATTAACAACCAACTATACTTTATATAGCAAATGTAATACTTTTGTATCATTATTAACGATTAAAAATTTTAAAACATGATATTAGTAACAGGAGCAACAGGCGAATTTGGTAAACATGCCGTTCAGCAATTAAGAGAAAAAGGTGTAAGCACTTCTGATATTTCGGTACTTTCTAGAAGCGAGGAAAAGGCAATCAGCTATAAAGAAGATGGAATAACCGTAAAAACAGGAGATTACACCAACTATGACTCTTTAGTAAAAGCCTTTGAAGGCGTAGATAAACTGTTATTTGTTTCTAGCAGCGAGATAGAAAACCGTGAAGCACAACATGAAAATGTGGTTAGAGCAGCCAAATCAGCTGGAGTTAAACATATTGTTTACACATCATTCATGAGAAATCAGGAAAGAGATAATTCTGCTATTGCATTCTTACAAGATTCACATTTAAAAACCGAAAACTGGATAAAAGAAAGTGGTATAGCTTATACATTTTTACAGAACGCCACATATTTAGACATGCTACCTATGTTTATTGGAGAGCAAGTTTTGGAAACAGGCGTTATTATGCAACCTGCGGAAAATGGAAAGTCTAGCTTAGTATTAAGACAAGAATTGGCAGAAGCAGCAGCGGTAGTATTGACTTCTGAGGGGCACGAAAACAAGGCGTATCCATTAGTAAATAATCAAGCAATTTCATACTATGAGGTAGCAGAAACAATTGCCCAAATAAGTGGTAAAGATATTACCTATCAATCGCCTTCACCTGAAGAATATCAGGCTACACTAAAAACGTATGGTGTTCCAGATGAATACATTGGATTATTTACCGCGTTTTCGGTAGCACAAGCTAATGGCGAATTAGAAATGTCAGATAATTCATTAGAGAAGTTGTTAGGTAGAAAACCAACAACTTCTACAGAATTTTTGACCAAAATATACGTTTAACATGCAACGTAAAGAGTTTTTAAAGATAGCCGGACTAACAACATTAAGTATTCCTATGATGTCAGCATTAAATAAATTAGAAAACATAACAGATTCTTTTGATTCTTCTAAGCGAATGCCTGTCCTTTTTCTAGGGCATGGCTCGCCTATGAATGGAATCGAAGACAATGAATTTGTTAGAGCGTTTAAAAAACAAGGACAGCAATTGGAAAAGCCCAATGCTATTATTGTGGTTTCTGCCCATTGGGAAACAAATGGAACTTTTGTTACAGCCATGCAAAATCCAAGAACAATTCATGATTTTGGTGGATTCCCTAAAGAACTTTACGAAGTACAATACCCCGCGCCTGGACACCCAAAACTGGCTAAAGAAATATCAGAATTCATTAATCCAGCAGGAACCGTTCACTTAGATGATAAATGGGGATTAGACCATGGAGCTTGGACTGTAGTTAAGCATTTATTTCCAAAAGCAGATGTACCTGTTATTCAACTTAGTTTGGATTATAAAATGACGCCACAGCAACACTACGAGTTGGCTCAACAACTGAAATCACTAAGAGAAAAAGGAGTGCTTATAGTTGGTAGCGGTAATATGGTTCATAATTTAAGAAAAGTTGATTTTAGCAAAATTAATGAAAACTTCGGCTATGATTGGGCAATAGAAGCTGATAGCAAAATGAAAAAATGGATTTTGGAGGGAAATCACCAAAATTTAATTGACTTTAAGAAGCAAGGCGAAGCTTTTAACCTTGCCATTCCAACGCCTGAGCATTATCTTCCTTTATTGTACACCTTAGGATTAAAAGACGAAAAGGACAATACCACAATCTTTAATGATAATCCTTTAGGTGGTTCACTGACTATGACAAGTGTAAAATTTGGATAAAAAAAAGCAGGTAACAAGGTATAAAAGCAATAGCGGTTTGTGTTTGAACTCAAACCATTTTGCTTTTTAATTAGTATATTGTAATCCAAAAGGTAAGTACTTTATCCCCGCTACTGCTCTTATACTAAACGTTATGGTTCATAAAATGAGAATAACAACTATCATACTATTTATCATTGTTGCAAAAATTACATTTGCACAAGAAGTTGTAGGTGTTGAAATGTCAACGTGTGACAAAAACTCCACGCCTGAATTTATGTTTAAAAATAGGCTAATAAATCAGGAGTTAATAAATGACACCTTATTCTTGCGCATTGGGATTGTGCGAAACTGTGCTCTTGAACCTGAAGTTAGCTGTAACAAGAATTCCGACTCACTATTTATTCATGTGCAGAATGTTTCTGATATATGGGAAGGTTGTATTTGTTGCTTTGAACTAGAAATTAAAATAATCGGAATAAGGGATACAAATTTCACAACTTATATTGGAAATTCCGAACTTAAAAAAGTAGTAAATAAATATATTTTCCCAAGTTTAGCCCAAATAGAAAGTTATCAAGAAGTTAATCAATATAATTCAGACAGCTTGAAAATTGGCTTATGGAATATGTACGACGACAACGAAATTCGGATAAAAGCTAAAGTCTTCTATTTTATTGATGATTCAGGACAATCAAGAGCAAAATGGCATGTTTTATATGATAATGAAGGGCAATTTGCAACAATATGTGCATTAACATGGATTTCATCAGATGGTATCTCTAATACGACTTGTGCAGATCAAAAGCAATATTTGGATTTAAAAATTAAAGAACCATAACACTCACTAAAACACATAAACCAGCCAACCTAACCGTTTTTACGTATTTTAGCGCCGAACGTTGTAGCAATAAAAGCAGCACATACCACAGTGTAATGCTATAACTGAAAACGAATAGACAGTTAAAGGAGGTCTTTAGGTACATTTTCTTTTGGGCTTGCAATAAGTTTATCGGCTTTGAACGGTAAATGACTAATCTGTAGTAATCAGCTACTTAAACGTTGTTAATCTTGCCGCATTTTAATTTAAATTTGTTTTAAACCCTACATTATGAAAAATCTTCTACTACTCATTGTTCTAATTGGAAACAATTCATTCAGTCAATCGCATTATACTATCTCAAAAGACGCATCCATTTACGATTTACCTGGCGGTGATTTCATTACTGCTAAATTGGTAAATGATAAAACTCATCTCAAACATTATGACTTAGTTGGTAATGTGGTATGGGAAGATTCAATAGCTTTTCAGGGGACAAATGGAACAGTCCTCTTTCGTTCAGTCTCTCAATTCACAGGAACTGATGAGTGCGTAATTACTATGACCAATGATTTAACCAATTCCATTAACTGGTCACAAAACGACACTCTCATTTATCAATTTACGAAGCTCAATCTTACAACTCACCAGTTCACAGGTAATTTAATTGATACAATATATACTCAAGGTGGTGGTCAACTAAATTACAGCGACACTTCGATTTACTTCTTCTTTAGTGATCGCTCTATTAACAACGGTGCTTATTTTAATTATGCTACTTACTCTCTTAATCCGTCAATGCAGCTTTCCCTGATTGCACCATCTGATTCCATGCTAGTTTTCTGGGCTTGGAGTAGCAGTTTTCATAAAATAAATGATCAAATCCTGTATTATCAATTTTCTGATGAAATGAATTTTGCTCGTCGCTACACTAATTCTATGAGTCACATCGTACAAAATACACTCTATGCTACAACTGCTACAAACTTTGAGTCTACATTAAGTGTAACCCATTGGAACAATGACTCACTTTTTATTTTTTCTCAAGGAACAACCAACGGAACTAACATTGTTAAATGGCGCTTTGATTGGACTGACACTTACTTGACACCAGTGAATTCAGCAATAGGCAATTCACCAACTATAGACTATCCATTAGCAACAATTCGATATCAAACGAGCTTCAATAAAATTGCGATAGACAAGCCAAACAGAAAAATAATGATTCTTGCGAATGAAGGCGGAAATTTTCAACCCGAAATAATACAAAAGGTTTTTATTTATGACTTTGACTTCAACTTGGAGTGCGAAATTCCAATTACAATTGGTTCAAAAAGCACAAATAAACTACAAGAATTAAATGAACGTGTTTATCTCAAAGTGACAAATCAAAACTCCACTGAACTAGCATTAGTGGACTGCCAATTAGCGGGAATTTATGAAGCTGACAACATTCAGTCTGATTTCCTTATTTATCCAAATCCAACTTCAAACCTGTTGATAATTAATAACATTGAATCAAAAAAAATGGATATTGAAGTTTATTCGGCAGAAGGTAAATTGATGCAGAAGATTTCAGGCTTCGAATCGAAAATTTCAATAGACCTAGGTGCCTATGAAAATGGTATCTATCTTATTTCAATCGAGGCAAATGGTGTTAAACAAACTAAAAGGGTAATTAAGAACTAAAAGAAAGCTAATTGAAAGCCCGAAAGAATTCAAGAATAATTATCTATAGATTAAGTACATATAGTGTATAGATTAAAAATGGAAGATATACCAAAAGTCCCAGAGGTGAGAATCGAAGATTAATTGAAGTGCTGCAAAAAATGAAAGTGCTACTAACAGCCACTAAAAAAGATTGGGCTAAAAACCATACCCAAGAAAAAGCCCTACCTTTCCTAGTGGCAAACCGTTACACTTCAAAACAACAACTAAAAAAAAACAATAACTTTACTCTAAACTCAGACAAACAAATTATGACGACAATAAACACGTATTTAACATTTAACGGAAACTGTGAAGAGGCATTTAACTTTTATAAATCTGTCTTTGGTGGAGACTTTGCTCATATGGGAAAGTTTAGGGACATGCCAGAAAATCCACAACACCCAATTTCGGAATCTGACAAAGAAAAGGTAATGCACGTATCCTTTCCAATAGGAAACACGGTGCTAATGGGTAGTGATACTGGTGGAGAATGGAGTGCTAATTTCACACAAGGCAACAATTTTTCAGTATCCATTAACACTGACAGCAAGGACGAAGCGGATAGACTTTTTGACCAACTTTCCAAAGGAGGAAAAATAACCATGCCAATGAATAAAACTTTTTGGGATTCTTATTTCGGAATGTTTACCGACCAATTCGGAATACAATGGATGGTAAGTTTTGATGCAGATAATCGAAACAAGTAAACATGCAAAAAATTCACTTTTTCTCAAATGAGCAATAAATATATCATTTATACGAAAATTCGCGTTTAACAAATTGTACTTCCTTTATTCGTATATTGTTCTTTAGAAATGCATCAAATTGTTTTTAACAAGTGAACATAAAAAAAATACATATTCTATTTTACGTGATGGTTTTTAGTTTTTCCATCGTGTTTTCTTGCAAAAAGGATAAAGTTTCTCCGACTAATAAACCTTACGCGACCATCGAACCATTGAGCTATTTCCCTGTATATCCAGGTTCATACTGGAAGTATGTTAATGCCAATAACGATACAACCATAATAGAAACTGCGCCTGAATATCAATTAGATTTTTACACAGAAGCTGGTCAACATACATCGGACACCTTTTATGTTCCCATTTACAACGGTGTCCCTATTTGGGGCTATGAAGAACATACAGGCTCCATCTCCTATGGTGGATCTTATCCTTTAGCTACGATATTATCTGAAACGCTTCCTGTATGGCAATCTTGGATTATAAAAAATTGGGGAGCGATTAAGCATAGTAGAAGAGTTAGTGCAAAAGACACAACAATCACAATTAATGGCACTGACTATTATCCGACAATTGTTATTGATCAATTTTGGTACTCTGGAGGTCCACCAAACATGCCTATGATAAATAAACGCTATTACACAAAAAACATTGGGTTGATTAAAGAAGATACTTACAACTTTATTGATTCTTCAGTTGTAACTAAAGAAATAATCGATTATCATATAAATTATTGAATTAATCAAAGACACATTAATTCCTACTAATTACTTCATCAACTCTATTCTACTTTCTATTTTACCGTTTCTTGGCAGTTTTTAAGTGTTTAATACCCAATTACTGATTAATTTCAAGTAATTTTGTGTAAAATTTAGATGGCAATGGAGTTTACACTCAATACTATTGAAGAAGCAATAGAAGATATAAAAAACGGTAAAGTTATTATCGTTGTGGATGATGAGGATCGTGAGAATGAGGGTGATTTTATTGCCGCTGCCGAAATGGTGACTCCAGACATGATTAACTTCATGGTAACACACGGAAGAGGTCTTGTTTGCGCACCAGTCACAGAAGAACGAGCGAGAGAATTGGATTTACAGATGATGGTGACCAACAATACCGTTTTGCACCAAACAGCTTTTACAGTTTCTGTGGATTTGATTGGCGACGGTTGTACCACAGGTATTTCTGTTCACGATAGATCTAAAACAATTGCTTCTTTGGTCAACAAAAACACAAAACCAGAAGATTTAGGCCGTCCAGGTCACATCTTCCCTCTTGTAGCAAAAAAAGGAGGAGTTTTGAGAAGAACGGGACACACAGAAGCTGCAATTGATTTAGCGCGACTTGGTGGTTTCGAACCTGCGGGAATTTTAGTAGAGATCTTAAACGAAGACGGTTCAATGGCACGTCTTCCACAATTGATTGAAATCTCTAAGAAATTTGATTTAAAATTGATTTCTATTGCGGATTTGATTGAATACAGAATCAAAACTGAATCGTTAATTGAAAAAGTGATTGACGTTAAGCTTCCTACAACCATTGGAAATTTTGATTTGCACTTATACAAAGAAACGAACACTGAAAAGGAACACCTTGCACTTGCAAAAGGAACATGGGAAGAAAACGAAGAAGTTTTGGTTCGTGTTCACTCTTCTTGTATGACAGGAGATATTTTTGGTTCTTGTCGTTGTGACTGTGGTCCGCAATTGGAAAAAGCCATGGAAATGATTGAAAAAGCTGGTAAAGGTGTAATTGTTTACATGAACCAAGAAGGTCGTGGAATCGGTTTAACCAACAAGCTAAAAGCCTACAAATTGCAAGAAGAAGGTTACGATACATTGGAAGCAAATATTAAGCTTGGATTTAAAGGAGATGAACGCGATTATGGAATTGGCGCACAAATCATTCGCGATTTAGGTGTGACAAAAATTCGTTTGATGTCGAATAACCCTCAAAAAAGAACTGGTTTGATCGGTTATGGATTGGAAATAGTGGACAATGTTTCTCTTGAAATTGAAAGCAACGAGCACAATGAATTATATCTCAAAACAAAAAGAGATAAAATGGGTCATTCTTTGAAATTGAACAAATAAATGCTGCGCACAAAAGGAATAACGAAATCATACGGAGATCTGCAAATTCTGAAAGGAATTGATCTGGAAATTACCACTGGAGAAGTTGTTTCTATTGTAGGCTCTTCTGGAGCAGGTAAGACTACTCTACTTCAAATCTTGGGAACCTTAGACACTCCGGACAGTGGCGACGTTTTTATAGACGACATTAATCCATTTACACTTTCTTCAAAACAATTGAGTGCGTTTCGAAACCAACACATTGGTTTTATTTTTCAATTTCACCAGTTATTACCAGAGTTCACAGCCATTGAAAACATTATCATTCCCGCTTTGATTAAAGGTTTGTCTCAAACAGATGCGAAAAAAGATGCAATGCGCTTATTGGAGATTTTAGGCTTAGAAGATCGTGCAACGCATAAACCAAGTGAACTTTCAGGTGGAGAGCAGCAACGTGTTGCTGTAGCACGCTCACTCATCAATAAACCAAAAGTAGTTTTTGCCGACGAGCCTTCAGGAAATTTGGATAGTCAAAATTCAACAGAATTGCATGAATTGTTTTTTAACTTGAGAAATGAATTCAATCAAACTTTCGTAATTGTCACCCACAACGAAGAACTTGCAAAAATGACCGATAGACGATTGGTAATGTCTGATGGCTTGATTACAAACTAATTGATTATTCAATTAATTTTCTTTAGTTTTAGAATTCAATACTTCGAATTATGAAATTAATCTACCTACTCGCATTTACATTTTTGTCTGTAAATGTCAATTCTCAAGAATTAAAAGTTGAAGAAAAAGCCAAAATTTCAAACTTTATCGCTGCAATAAAAGCAAGAGATTTCCAAAAAATAATCCCATTCATGTCGTTTCCTATTGAGCGTGAATACCCGTTGCCCGATATTAAAAACGAAATTGAATTCATAACGCGATACGACGAATTATTTGATGACAGCATTACAGCGCTAATAGTAAATTCTGACCCAAATAAAGACTGGAAAAAAGTTGGTTGGAGAGGTTTTATGTTGAACAACGGAGAAGTTTGGATGAACGAATCTGATTACAAAATTAGTCGCATAAATGCACAGTCGAAAGCTGAACAAGCAAGCTTAAACGCAATCATTGCCTACGACAAAAGTGTAATACATGAAAGTTTAAAGGATTTTGAAGCACCACTACTTGTGTTAAAAACTGATAAGTACATGATTCGCATCGACGCGTTAAAAGACGATAAATACCGCTATGCTGTTTGGCCGCTGAATTCTTCAATTAGCGATAAGCCCGATTTAATCAATAACGAAGGCACATTTGAATATCAAGGAAGTGGTGGAAATCATCAGTACCAATTTACAAATGGCGAATTCGTGTATACACTCAGAATGAATGTAATTGGCGCAGAAGAAACTGCTCCTGCGACATTAATTGTTGAAAAAAGTGGTGTTGAAGTGCTTTCTCAACCTGCAGAAATAATTAGAAATTAAATGATATTGAGCAAAACGGAACTCAAAGAATATCTCGATTTCAAGACTACACAATATAACACGAAGGATTTCATCGATTCTGACCCTATTCAAATTCCTCATCGCTTCTCAAAAAAAGAAGACATTGAAATTAGCGCATTTCTCATTTCTACCATCGCATGGGGAAATAGAACAATGATTATAAAAAGTGGTGAACGTTTACTAGATATTATGGGACATGAACCCCACAATTTTATTGTAAACTACACATCAACTAAACACCTTGATTTCGTTCATAGAACGTTTAACGGTGTAGATTTGGACTTTTTCTTTCGCAGCCTCAGAAATATCTACGAAACAGGTGGTTTAGAAAAATCATTTTCCATTCACCCGGAAATTACTGGTGTAAAAGGTCGAATACTAAACTTCAGGAATCAATTTCTATCAATTGATCATGAAAAGCGAAGTGAAAAACACTTGTCAAATCCTGCAAAAAACTCAGCATCCAAAAGACTTAATATGTTTTTACGCTGGATGGTTAGAGAAGATAAAAACGGCGTTGATTTTGGGATTTGGAAGTCCATACCAACTTCTGAACTGTATGTTCCACTCGATGTTCACACCTCAAGAAACGCGCGAGATTTAGGCTTAATTGATAGAAAACAAGACGATTGGAAGGCTTTGGAAGAATTAATGATCAATCTTCAAGAATTTGACCCAATCGATCCATCGAAGTACGATTTTGCTCTCTTTGGCATCTGTCTCTTATACACATCTCCGAGCCCACGAGACAGGCAGAAATCTC
>CAJXRM010000044.1 GCA_913059205.1 uncultured Flavobacteriales bacterium | reverse complement strand
CTACACAGAGTAGATCGTCGGCAGCGTCAGATGTGTATAAGAGACAGATATTGATGATTTTAGAGAATATTGTTTATCAAAATTAGGTGCAACAGAGTCTTTTCCATTTGACAATAAAACACTGGTTTTTAAAGTTGGAAAAATGTTCGCTCTAACAGATGTTGAAGGGTTTCAGAGTATTAACTTAAAATGTGATCCGGAAAGAGCATTAGAACTTCGTGAAACATTTCAAGGTGTAATTCCAGGCTATCATATGAATAAAACGCACTGGAATACGGTATCAGTGAATGAGGATGTTCCAGAAAAACTAATTTTAGAATTGATAGATCACTCCTATGATTTGGTTTTTAAATCATTGACTAAAAAGCAACGCGATGAGTTGTCGTTTGGATAAATTTGTTTGGTCTGTACGTTTGGCAAAAACCCGGACGCAAGCTGCAGATGCAATTTCTAAAAATAAAGTTAAACTAAACGGAGAAGGAATTAAACCGTCAAAAGAGGTTAAATTGGGTGATGAAATTCAAGTTATCCGCCATACAGCTGTTTTCTCATTTAAGGTAATTCAACTCTTACAAAAAAGAGTTGGAGCGAAACTTGTGGCAGATTATATTATAGATATAACAGATCCGTTAGAAGTTGAAAAATTAAAGACATATCAACTTTCTCAAAGCATTTATAGGGACAATGGAACAGGTAAACCAACTAAAAAAGATCGTCGAAATTTAGATGATTTTTTGGATACTTGGGGTGAATTGTAACTTTTTGTTTAGTTGTCAGTCTTACGATTGAAATTAAACAAATAGATTATGAAAAAAGTATATTCAATTGCTCTTGTTGCTTTATTTTGCTTTCCTGCTTTATCTCAAGAAGAAAAGAATGACTGCGACACAACCAACATCAACTTAAGAAACAAACGAGTAATCATTGTGGACAATTGTGATACAGTGGTTAATATTCGTAAAACGAAATCAGAAGCGCATTGGGCTGGTTTGGACTTTGGTTTTACAACTCTTATGAATTCCAGTTTTGACAACAGTTTTAGTGATTATCCTTACTGGAAAAATGACCCTGCAAAATCCACTGTTTGGAATTTAAATTTATTGGAACACAAGTTCCAAATAGCGAAACACTATTTCGGAGTCACGACAGGTTTGGGCTTTAGCTTTACTTCTATTGGCTTTAAAGACAATTATGTTGTGAATCATACACCAGATACTTTAAATGCGTTTATAGACACGCTAACTAACTACAGAAAGAATAAATTGAGTGCTACTTACCTTACAGTTCCGTTACTTTTTGAGTTTAACACGAATGCAAGGTCTAGTAAATCCTTTTATTTAGCGGCGGGAGTAGTTGGAGGTGTTAGAATTGCATCGGCATTAAAAAGAAAAGGTGAAATAGCTGGAGAGAAATTTGTTCAAAAAACAAAAGGAGCTCAAGGGTTAAATGCCTTTAAATTGGACGCCCTAGTTCGATTTGGTTACTCACATTGGGGAGTTTTTGCAAGCTACAATTTACTGCCTATGTTCGACACGGACAAAACAATCGCTGTTTATCCGTTAAGTTTTGGATTATCAATAAATATCTAAAGGAGTTATTTTTTAAGTAAGAGCTTTTGGGGTAATTAAAATGAAAAAGGCGTTCGACTTTGTCGAACGCCCTTTTTCATGAACTAAATTCAATTTAATTTTTTACAACATTAAATTGAGATGATTTACCATTCTCTAATGTAACATTGAAAATATAAACACCAGCGTCTAAAGTTGACATGTCGATGTTTGTTTGACCATTAACTAAAGAGATCGCTTGTGATAAGGCAACTTTTCCTGCAACATCGGTTACATTTAATTGTCCATTACCAGTAGCACTTAATGAAATAGTAACATTGTTATTCGTTGGGTTAGGAAATGCTTTTCCGTCCACAATTGATTGGTCGTTAATGCTTACTAAATTTGCGTCGAACAAATCTAACATTATTCCGTTTCCAGGAGAACCGTTCCAACCAGCAATAAACCATGTTATCGGGTCTGTACCTTGTTGTACTTGTATTGGTGCTAATGGCATAGCGAAAATGCTAAGGTTTCCTCCATAATCCACGGCATTATCATATCCGAAAGAAATGTTAGGGTCATAAGTTTGATTACAAACCAAGTATCTTTGATCATCGTTGAATTGAATAGGTGTTGTGAATTCTACATATTGAACCAAACCATTTTCAAGGTCAGATGATGGATAGTATGTTTCCGCAGCCATCAAGTTTAACTGAGTAAAGAAATCATTATTGGCTGTAATGCTTGGATCATTGATGTCTGTCCAAGTATCATTCCACTCGTAAACATTAATGAAAATCTCAGCACCTTCTAATTCATTTAAAGTTGTATCAGTGAATGCTGCAAAGTATACTCCTTTTAATGCCACTAAACTTGCGTTTGGATCTTGTAGAAACATACACGATTGATATTCTGACGTCGTATTACTTGGGTATGTATTAACAATAGGTTCTCCGCTATTATTTCTAGCTAAAGATAAACGGTCATCAGTTACAGAAAATTGAGAAGTGTAAACATTATCATAGTCTGAATCGTCAGCAACTCCTAAGTCGATTGTATACGTTAATGTATAGTCTCCAACAGGATAATTACCATAACCTAAGTCGAAAGAAGGAAATTCTTCCGGGTTTCCGTTAAAAATAGCAACAGTGTCTGTCATTACCATTGGTGGTAGGTTTACTGTTTCGTTATAAACTTCAACGCTTCCTGGTCCAACAATAGTTGCGTTAACGGTAGTTGTATTTTGATCCGAAGAACCGTAATTGTATACTTGTATACCTAAGTCAAAACCATTCATAAGAAATGTGTTTTGTGTGGCAAAAGGCGAGACTAAAAATTCACCCTTTACAGCTCCAACATCATTTGCATTAATTCCGATTTTGTTACCAATAAACACAGTAACTGGAACTGTACCTCCGGCAGTTGCGGCGATCAAATTCGCTCCGTCTGTTTTAGCAATGAAGACACATGGAATTGTAACATTTGGACCTTCAACACCACCAGCCATGTCAATAACGGCATCTTCACGATTAACAATAATACATGCAATTGCACCGGCATTTTGAGCTTGAAGTACTTTCCACCCGAACTCACAGGTATTTCTGTAAACGACAGCAATTTTTCCTGTTAAGTCATTATAAGTGCCCGGCCCAGGAGGAGATCCTGCAGCAGGAGACCCTGCACATGCTTGAGCTGAAATAGGGTTCCCTTGCGCGTTTAATCCTGGAGAACCATCATTGATTAACATGATTTCGGCTTCAACATATTCACCGGGGTTGTTAAAGTTGTGTGTTAATGTGCCCCATGTGGCATCATCTGTTTCGCCTGGCCAAGATCCCGAACCAGCTTGAATACCATAATCATAATTTCCCTGAATGCTTGCAGGGCTAATACCTGAAACGACAGCTTGAGTATAAGCCACGAAACCAGACATTACTAAAGATAAAGAAAGTAGTGTTTTTTTCATATTAATTTGTTTTAGTTACGCCAATATACGATTAATCAATCAATTGTTAACAAATTGTAAATAAAAAAGGCGCCCGAATGCATCGGGCGCCTAGTTCTATATTCGGATAGAAAATTAGTTTTTAACCACGTTAAATTGCGATGATTTACCGTTTTCTAAAGTAATATTGAAAATATAAACGCCCGCATCCAAATTAGACATGTTGATGTTCGTTTTTCCGTTTACTAAAGAAATAGTTTGTGATAAAGCAATTTTACCAGCAACATCTGTAACAGTCAAATTACCATTTCCGTTTGCCTCTAATGCAATAGTAACATTGTCATTTGTAGGGTTAGGGAATGCTTTACCATTAATTATTGATTCGTTATTTACGGCCAATAAATTAGCGTCAAACAAATCTAACATTAGACCATTTCCTGGAGAACCATTCCACCCTGCTATAAACCAAGTGATTGGATCTGTTCCTTGTTGAACTTGAATTGGAGCTACTGGCATTGCAATAATTCCAAGGTTACCACCATAATCAAGACCATTATCATAACCAAATGAAATGTTTGGGTCATAAGTTTGGTTACAAACTAGGTATCTTTGGCCATCTTGCAATGATATTTGATTCGATAATTGAACATATTGAACTAATTTGTTTTCGTTGTCAGATGCTGGGTAATATGTCTCAGCAGCAATTAAGTTTAATGAAGTGAAAAAATCATTGTTAGCTGTAATAGCTGGGTCATTAATGTCAATCCATGTGTCATTCCATTCGTAAACATTGATGAATATTTCAGCACCTTCTAATTCATACAATGCAGTATCTGTTGATGCAGCAAAATAAACACCTTTTAATGCAACTAAACTTGCGTTAGGGTCTTCAAAATACATACATGATTGGTATTCAGAATCTGTATTACTTGGAAATGAATTTACAACTGGTTCACCACCATTGTCTCTTGCTGTAGAAAGTCTATCGTCAGACACAGAAAACTGTGATGAGAAAACATTGTCATAATCAGCATCATCAGCACTGCTTGGAGATACAGTATATGTTAGTGTATAATCTCCAATTGGATAATTTCCGATACCACCTAAATCGAAAGGAGGAAATTCTTCAGTATTACCATTAAAAACAGAAACAGTATCTGTTGAATTCATAGAAGGCAAGTTAACAGTTTCATTATAAACTTCAACACTTCCAGGGCCAACAATCGTTGCGTTAACTGTTGCTCCAGTTTGAACAGCTGAACCGTAATTGTAAACTTGGATACCTAAATCAAACCCATTCATCAAAAATGAATTGTGCGTTGCAAATGGAGAAATTAAATACTCTCCTTTGATTGCACCTAAGTCATTCGTGTAAACACCAATTTTATTACCAATGAACATTGTAACTGGTTCAGATTGCATTGTTGCAATAATGTTAGCCCCATCTGTTTTTGTAATCATACAAACAGGAATAGTAACATTAGGTCCGTCTCCAGTAGCAGCAGCAGTCATAATCATGTTTGTTGCGTCCTCACGGTTAATAATAATTAATCCAATTGCTCCTAATTGTTGCGCTTTAAACGCTTTTGAAGCAAAATCACATGTGTTTCTGTAAACGATGGCAATTTTCCCAGTTAAATCTGTATTTAAAAGAGTACCGCATCCTTCATACATTGAATCAATTCCTTGTGGATTTATTCCAGGAGTTCCATCATAAACCAATTCCAGTTCACCTTGTACATATGTACCGGCAACGTTAAAGTCTAATGTAAGACCCCAGTTTTCATCTGCTGCCTGTCCTGCTGTATAGCTTGGCCAGCCAATATGCGCTTGATTCGCATAGTCATAATTTCCCTGAATTGCCGCTGGGCTAATTCCAGACACAACTGCCTGAGAAAGTGCCATAAAACCTGACACTGTTAGGGTTAAAGTAAGTAATATTTTTTTCATAGAATACATTTTAGTTGTGCTAAATTACGATTAAATACGATTATATAAAAACTTTTTCTGCAAATGTTTACCAAAAGAAAAAGGTGAAGCACGCCTCACCTTTTCTTTTTTTAATAGTTTATATTGAATCATTAATCAGATGCTAATGAGGCTTTTAAGTATTCGCGATTCATTCTTGCTATGTTTTCCAATGAAATTCCTTTTGGACATTCTACTTCACAAGCCCCAGTATTGGTACAATTTCCAAATCCTTCTTTGTCCATTTGTTCTACCATGTTTAAAACACGTCTTTTTGCCTCCACTTTCCCTTGAGGTAATAGCGAGAATTGAGAAACCTTAGCCGATACAAAAAGCATTGCAGAAGCATTTTTACAGGATGCAACACATGCACCACAACCGATACATGTCGCAGCATCGAACGCTTTATCGGCATCATCCTTTGGAATTGGAATTGCATTTGCATCTTGTGTATTTCCTGAAGTATTTACAGAAACGAATCCACCGGCATGCTGAATTCGGTCAAAGGCAGTTCTATCAACAACTAGGTCTTTAATAACAGGAAAACCTTTTGCTCTAAATGGCTCTATGTAGATGGTGTCTCCGTCCTTGAATTTACGCATGTGCAACTGACAAGTTGTAACTCCTCTGTCTGGTCCATGAGCCTCACCATTAATGTACATGGAACACATTCCACAAATTCCTTCACGACAATCGTGATCAAAAGCAATTGGGTCTGTTCCTTGAGTAATGAGCTGTTCATTTAACACGTCCATCATTTCTAAAAACGACATATGTTCAGACACATTATCAATAGGATAAGTTTGAATTCCACCCTTATCGTTGCTGTTCTTTTGACGCCAAATTTTTAATGTTAATTTCATGTCGTTTTCTTATTTGTATGAGCGTTGTTTCAACTCAATGTCGTTAAACGTTAATTCTTCTTTGTGTAATTTCGCTTTTCCAGGGTCACCTGTCCATTCCCAAGCTGCAACATAAGCAAAGTTGTCATCATCTCTTTTTGCTTCACCCTCCTCTGTTTTCGATTCTTCTCTAAAGTGTCCTCCACATGATTCTGTGCGTTCTAAAGCGTCCATTGCAAATAATTCACCCAATTCTAAAAAGTCTTCAACTCTCGTTGCTTTCTCTAATTCGGGATTAAATTCATTTACTGTACCAGGAACAAAGACATCTTTATGGAAGTCTTCACGGATTTGGCGGATTTCAGCAATAGCCTCTTTCAATCCTTTTTCGTCTCTTGCCATTCCTACCTTATCCCACATTACTTTTCCAAGTAATTTATGGAAGTGGTCTACAGATTTGGTTCCTTTATTGTTTATAAACTTATTCAAACGATCTACAACAGACTTCTCTGCCTCGTCAAATTCTGGAGAGTCAGTTGGAATTGCACCAGTTCTAATGTCACCAGCTAGATAGTCACCAATCGTATACGGCAATACAAAATACCCATCAGCTAACCCTTGCATTAAAGCTGAAGCGCCAAGTCTGTTTGCTCCATGATCAGAGAAGTTTGCTTCTCCCGTTGCGTAACATCCTGGAATGGTTGTCATTAAATTGTAGTCTACCCAAATACCCCCCATGGTGTAATGAACGGCTGGATAAATCATCATTGGGGTTTTGTATGGATTATCGTCTGTTATTTTCTCATACATTTGGAATAAGTTACCGTATTTATTTTCAATAACTTTTGTTCCTAACTCTTTTATTCTTGCGTCTGAAGCATCATGTTCATGTTGAATTGTGGCTTGTTCTTTTCCGTAACGCATAATCGCGCTAGCAAAATCTAAGTAAACAGCTTCTCCCGTTGCATTAACACCGTAACCAGCATCACATCGCTCTTTTGCTGCTCTCGAAGCAACATCTCGAGGAACTAAATTACCAAATGCAGGATATCTTCTTTCCAAGTAATAATCTCTTTCTTCTTCTGAAAGCTCAACAGGTTTTTTGGAACCATTACGGATGGCCTCAACGTCTTTCATGTTTTTTGGAACCCAAATACGACCGTCATTACGCAGCGACTCGGACATCAATGTTAATTTTGATTGATAATCTCCCGATCGTGGAATACAAGTTGGATGAATTTGCGTGTAACATGGATTAGCGAAGTACGCTCCTTTTTTATGAACTCTCCATGCGGCTGTAACATTGGAGCCCATTGCATTTGTAGATAAGAAGAAGACATTCCCATATCCTCCGGACGCTATAACCACAGCGTGTGCTGAGTGGCGTTCTACTTCTCCTGTAACTAAATTACGAGCAATAATACCTCTCGCTTTACCATCTACCATCACCAATTCTAACATTTCGTGACGGTTGTACATTTTGATTTTTCCTTTACCGATTTGTCTATTCATTGCTGAATATGCACCTAAAAGAAGTTGTTGACCCGTTTGTCCTTTTGCGTAAAAAGTTCTTGATACCAATACACCTCCGAATGAACGATTATCCAGTAATCCTCCGTAGTCACGTGCAAAAGGAACTCCTTGGGCAACACATTGGTCAATAATATTTGCAGAAACTTCGGCTAAACGATAAACATTCGCTTCACGCGCCCTGTAATCTCCTCCTTTTACTGTGTCGTAAAAAAGTCTGAATGTTGAATCACCATCATTTTGGTAATTCTTCGCTGCGTTAATTCCCCCTTGAGCTGCGATTGAATGCGCGCGACGCGGTGAATCTTGGAAACAAAATGCTTTTACGCTGTATCCCATCTCTGCCAAAGAAGCAGCGGCAGATCCACCAGCCAAACCAGTTCCAACGATGATAACATCAATTGCTCTTTTGTTCGCTGGGTTTACAACGTTAATGTGATTTTTATGATTCGTCCACTTGTCTTTAAGTGGTCCTTCTGGAATTTTTGAGTCTAAAGTTGCCATATTCTCTACAGTTTCTTAATGGTTAAAATGATGGAAAAGGGCGATAAAAATAAAGCCAAGTGGAACAAGAATAGCATATGCTGTTCCGAATTTTTTCAATCCTTTTGTGTATTTATTGTTCGCTCCAACTGACTGGAAAGCCGAGTTAAACCCGTGCAATAAATGCAGCGCAAGAAAAACAAAGGCTAAACAGTAAACACCAACACGAATAGGGTTGACGAACTTATGCTGCAATTCCGCAAAGTAACGGAAACCTTCTTCACCTGCGACAACACCTGTCCAATCTCCTTGGATAAATTTGGTGTTAATTTCTGGAATCCAAAAGTCAACAAAATGCAAACAGAAGAACGCAAGAATCACTAACCCTGATAAAATCATGTTGCGACTCATCCAAGATGAATTTGCAGCCCCATTGTTTTTTACATAGTTCACGCTTCGTGAAGACCGGTTTCTAAACTCTAGCACAAAACCCATTATGAAGTGAAATAAAACACCGAATAACAAAACCGGTTGCATCACAAATTGAATGAGAGGGTTTGTTCCCATAAATTGGGAAAGTTCATTGAATGTTTCAGCACTAAATACTGAAGTTAGATTAATCGCTAAGTGTTGAAGCAAGAAAATCATTAGAAAAAATGCGGAAAGTGCCATTGCAACTTTTCTCGCAATTGAGGATTTTAACATACCTGACTTACTCATGTTCGAAGTTTGAGTTATAAAATTTTGTTTTACAAATGTAACATTTCAATAAAAATGAGAAATAAAAATTGTTTATTTAGACTAAATGTAAATAAGAGGCGATGATATGTAACAACTAGTAAGAAAACCGTTATTAGTTTGAACTGTAAAACAATCGTCATGAAAAACGCTCTCCTTTTTCTGGCTTTAGGGTGCTTTTATACTCTAAACGCGCAGACATCAGACAATAAAATAGTTGAAGTCACAAAAAAGCGAAATTTAGCTGAATACGAAATAGTTGTATTTCCAAACCCATCCAGTGGTGCAATTTCATTAAATGTACCTAAAGGGTCAACATGTAAAGTTGTTAGTACAAAGGGAACGTATATTGGAACTTGGGACGTAGAACAAAACGAATTTTTCCTTGATGGACTTTCGGTAGGAACTTACATTGTTGAGGTCGAGCTAGACGGTCAAAAAGTGACTAGGAGATTTTTGGTAATTTAAGGCTTAATAGTTAACTTAACCAGTGAGTCATCGACTGTTAACTCCGTGGCTGAACCAAAACGCAATGCTCTATTATCATTGATGTGACCTGCTGGAAACCCAAAGCAAACAGGTGTCTTAGAGTAGTGAAAATGTTTAAGTATGATTTCTTCTATTGTTTCGCCTATTGGTGGATTTGTATCAGACATATTCGTAATTCCGCCAACGATTAGTCCTGCTATTTTATCTAAAACTCCAGCCTTTTTCAATGCGTACATCATTCGGTCTAGCACATAATATTGTTCGGAAAGGTCTTCAATGAATAAGATTTTGTCTGTATAATCAATTTGATCATCAGTGCCTAAAAGACTATATAAAATTGATAAGTTGCCTCCGACTAATACCCCTTTAGCAATACCAGGTTTATTTTTTAAGTTGGGCTTTACAGTAATTGAATATGTTTTTTGTTCAATTGCTTCTATTAACGAAGTAAAACTTTCCATGGAATTTTCGTTGAAATTCAACGGCATTGTTCCATGTATGCTTTTTAAACCTAATTTTTGCAACCGCTGATGAAATACAGTAACGTCACTAAAACCAATAATCCATTTGGGTTGACGTAAAACGGAGCTCCAATTAATACTATCAACCAATTGAATGCAGCCATATCCGCCTCGAGCACATAAAACCGCTTTTATTTCTGGATTATCTATGGCTTCCTGAAAATCAGATAACCTTTCGGTAATGGTGCCACTGTAATAGTTGTATCTCCCACAAGTGTTATTTCCTACAACCACTTTATACCCAAACTCTTCCAACTTTTTCTGGGCATATAGTACACTTTCTCTTTCAATTGCTTTTGCTGGCGAAACGATTGCTATTGTGTCTCCTTTACGAAGTGGTTCTATGGATAAATTCATGCCGTAAATTTATTCATTAATTTTGAAGAATAATTAATGGTTTATGATTACACCTTTCAACGACGAGTATTTTATGAAACAAGCGCTTCAAGAGGCGCAACGAGCTTTTGAAATAGGAGAGGTTCCGGTAGGAGCTGTTGTAGTGTGTAAAGATCAAGTAATTGCTAGAGCGCACAACTTAACAGAACAATTAACAGACGTTACAGCCCATGCAGAAATGCAGGCGATTACAGCTGCTTCGAACTTTTTAGGCGGTAAATACCTAAAAGATTGTACACTTTATGTTACACTGGAGCCGTGCACGATGTGCGGAGGAGCATTGTACTGGTCACAAATTGGAAAAGTGGTTTATGCCGCGAAAGACGAAAAACGCGGAGCTGGAAAACATACCGGGATGTATCACCCTAAAACAGTTGTCGAATCTGGAGTTTTGGAAGTGGAGTGTGCCGATATTTTAAAGTTGTTTTTTTCCATGAAACGCAACTAAAACCAAGCCCAATCTTTTTTCAAGGTGATATAGCCTTCTGGTTAATAGGATGTTATTTGCATATATTTATTAAATGATTTACATTTAACCAAATCAATTAAACTATTACTATGAAATCACTATTACTATTAGGGGCAACTTTTATGTTGTCACATTCTTTTTCACAAACAATCTTAATGTCAGAGAGTTTTGAAACGGGAGGCACAAATTTCACATTAAACACAAGCGATCTTGGCGGACAGGTTGGTCTTGCAGGAGATAATGCATGGGTAATCAATAACGTATATACAGGTGGATCAGGAACATCATCGTGTTTTGGGTTTGGATTTACAATTCCGGCATCACCTAGTCAGCCTGCGGGAATAGCAAATGGTCCAAACTCGAATTATTTACACATTTTAAGTGATGATGGATCAAACAATGGACTATTAAATGCCAATTATTCAGCTGCGGATGGTTCATTTTGCTTTTTTGCCCAGAGTCATTTTGTTAAAATGAACAATGATGTGAGCACAGTTGGAATGAATAATGTGGAGTTAGATTTTTGGTGGATGTGTATGGGTGATCCAAATGCTTTTGGAGAAGTTTATTACAGTACAAATGGTGGTGTCAATTGGACCTTAATTACAGCGCCAATTTCAAATTATTCTGGAAGTAGTACTTGGCAAAATCAGGTGCTGACGAATGCAGCTTGGAACAATCAACCAACATTACGGTTCGCGTACAGGTTTGTGAACAATGTGGCAACAGGTGGAGGAGACCCTTCTTTTTCAATTGATGATGTAAAAATAAGAGCAACAACTGTTTCAGCGAACTCGATAACAACTACAAATGATGTTAGCCCTGCTTCCTGGTGTTATAACACATTGGCCAACGGAACGGTTAACTTTACTTCAACAGGAACATTTACAGCAGGGAATGTTTATACTGCGCAATTATCAGATGCTGCTGGTTCATTTGCAGCACCCACGAGCATTGGAACTTTGAGTTCAACTGCTTCTGGCTCACTGTCAATAGCAACGAGTATTTCTGCTGGTGTTGCTGCTGGTACAGGCTACAGAATAAGAGTTGTATCTTCAAGTCCATCAACAATTGGAACCGATAACGCGGCAAACCTAGTTGTAAATGCGTTGCCTACTGTAACTATGGGCGCATTGGCTGATGTTTGTACATACAATTCAGCTTTTTCTCTCACTCAAGGAACACCGGCAAGCGGAACATATTCTGGAACAGGTGTTTCTGGTGGAATGTTTACTCCTTCATCTGCAGGATTGGGTGCACACACCATAACTTATACATATGTAGATGGAAATGGATGTTCAAATAGCGCAAATACAACTATAAATGTAAATGCTTGTGCATCAATAGAGGAAATTAAATCTGCTCAAATTTTGATAGTACCAAATCCTACGGAAACAAGCTTTGAAATTAGTGGAATTGATGTTGACAGTAAAGTAGAATTAGTAGATTTCTCAGGCAAAGTAATAAGTGTAATCCAGAGTGGAGACAATTCTTACGATGTGTCAGGGTTAGCACAAGGGGTTTATGTTGTTAGAATTATAAAAAATACAGAAGTAATTCTTACGAAATTGATTAAAAAGTAAAATACACAAAATTATTATTGAGAGGCCTCCATTTAAAAGATGGGGGCTTTTTATATTAAAAACAGTAGGTTTTTTCAATCCCTTTAGTAGTGCCAGAAATGTGTTTTTCGAGCTAATCAAATTAAAAGAAATCCATTTATCAGTATTAAACCGCTATTTTTGTGCCAATGATAGGAAATCAAGATACAATCTGTGCATTAGCTACGCCAAATGGGATAGGTGCAATTGGTGTTATTCGCCTTTCAGGAGCGGACGCATGGAGCATTACATCAAAACTCTTTTCTAAAGATTTAAAAGATAAGCAAAGTCACACAGTTCATTTTGGGACAATTACAAGTCCAAAAGGAGAGCTTTTAGATGAGGTACTTGTAACTCTTTTTTCCGTTGGAAAAAGCTATACTGGAGAAGAAAGTGTGGAAATTTCGTGTCATGGTTCATCTTTTATATTGAGTAAAATTATTGATGCCATTATTCAGTCTGGTGCACGAATGGCTAATCCAGGTGAATTTACACAACGTGCTTTTTTAAATGGGAAACTTGACTTGTCACAAGCAGAAGCAGTGGCCGATTTGATCGCCTCCCAATCGCGAAGCGCACATGATATAGCATTAAAACAATTACGAGGAAATTTTTCTAATGAATTAAAAGATTTAAGAGACAAGTTAATTCATTTTGCTTCTTTGGTTGAATTGGAATTGGATTTTGCTGAGGAGGACGTTGAGTTTGCCGATCGAACGGAGCTGAAGCAATTGGTTTCAGATGTCTTAATCTACGTTATGAGGATGGCAAGTTCATTTGAATTGGGAAATGCCATAAAAAATGGTGTTCCTGTGGCAATTGTTGGTGCTCCTAATACAGGAAAAAGCACACTGCTGAATCAGTTACTGGGTGAAAACCGGGCGATTGTGAGTGATATTGCTGGAACAACACGTGATGTAATTGAAGAAACGTTGAATATAGACGGAATTCTTTTTCGATTGATAGATACTGCGGGTATAAGGGAAGGAGCTGAGGAAATTGAGGCGATGGGAATTGAACGTTCGAAAGAAAAAATAGATCAAGCAAAAATAGTGCTTTGCTTAGCTGATGCTAGTAGTAATGTGAGTGTGGAAGAAGTACAGAATTGGTCGAATGATTTATTGGATAGTTATCCAAGTAAAAAAATTGGTGTAATACTGAATAAAATGGATTTAAATTCCATTTCATCGTTGAACGACAATGAAATACAAATAAGCGCCAAAGAAGGGCAAAACATAGAAGTTTTGAAAACGTGGTTAGTGGACACTTTTAAAGGTAATTTTGATATGGCCAATGAGACGATTGTTTCAAACGCAAGACACCATGAAGCCTTGTTAAAAACGGCTGAATCGTTAACTCAAGCTAAGAGTGGTTTGGAAACTGGAATAACCGCTGACTTTGTTGCAATGGATATTCGCCAAGCAATGTTTTACCTTGGGAGTATTACCGGAGACATTTCAACGGATGATTTATTGGGTAATATCTTCGCGAAGTTCTGTATCGGGAAGTAACTTATCAACTTTCGATTTCCTTGAAAGCTTCATTTTCATCCAGAAATAAGTGGTTAAAACACCAATAAGAAAGCAGAAGATCAAAGCAAAAACGAAACGAACATTGAACGTCCAAAATAAAACGTTTAATTCTACCTTTTCAAGGTTTTGAGTAATAAATATGGTAAAAAGTATCGCAATAGCGATAACGGAAATGTATTTTACTTTCGCTGCTATTGGCAGTTGGTCCCAGATACTTTTGTTTTCCATGTTTGATAGAATGATTACAATTAACATTAAAAATAAGTTAAATTTTGGCTTAGTGCTATAAAAAACAATAAATTCAAAGTCTAAAATAAAACCATGAAAAAGTTACTATTAATGTTATTTACGACAATGACAACAATTGCAATAAACGCCCAATCAACAAACATTTATGATTTATCTTTTGCCGATATTAACGGCGATGAGGTTTCCCTAAAGAAATTTGAAGGAAAGAAAATACTTTTTGTAAATGTTGCTTCAAAATGTGGGTTTACTCCACAGTATGCCGAATTACAGGAAGTGCATGAACAGTATGGTGACAGAGTTGTTATTATTGGATTTCCGTGTGATCAATTTGGAGGACAAGAACCAGGTTCGGAAGAAGAAATACAGTCTTTTTGTCAAAAGAATTATGGTGTTGAGTTTTTAATGGCGTCCAAAATTGACGTAAAAGGCAACAATCAACACCCTATATACGCTTGGTTAACGTCCAAGACGGCAAATGGAGTGGAAGACAGTAAGGTAATGTGGAACTTTCAAAAGTATTTGATTGATGAAAACGGAAAATACATTGAGCATTTCAAGTCAGGTGTTAAACCAACCGATGAAAAAATCACTAAATTGTTCTAGAAAGAAAAAAATACGGCAAATTGCTTATTGTTAGGGCTTTTCGTCTTTCATAATTTTGGTTTCATATTAAAAACCAATCATTATGAAAAAAATTTACTTTACAATTACACTAATTTTAACAGGGTTAAACTTAAACGCACAGTGGTCCCCAATTTTTGTTCCGGGTACAGCAACACCTACTGATGTTTTACCAAATGCTTCTTTGGATGATTTTTCATTTCTAGACGACAACAATGGGATTGTTTCTCTAGGGTATGTTTATTATACAACAACTGATGGAGGCGCAACTTGGTCTGATTGGAAAGACTTTTGGCCTTATCCAGCTATGTACGCAACACATTATCAAAGTGCTAGTTCTATATTAATAGGAGGAGCAGGAAAGGTATACCAAAGTACAGATGGTGGAACCACATTTAACCAAATAGCAAACCCGGTAAGCGATATACGCGCTATCGATTTTTCTGGAAATTTTGGAGTGCTAGTTGATCATTATTGTGCTGCCGCCTATACAACTGATGGCGGTGCAAACTGGACAAATGTCCCAAATACATTGTTGTGCGGAAATTTATCGACAATGTTTAATGTTGAGGTTATCTCGAATACAAAAGCAATGATTTCAGGTGCGAATTCTAATGCATTTATTACAACAGATGCTGGATCAACATGGAGTACACTGAGTATCGGTGGATCAAGTAATATCAATTCAATTTCATTTTTAGATGCTCAAAATGGGGTTGCCGTTGCAGGAGGCCAATTGTACAAGACGGTTGATGGCGGTACAAGTTGGACGTCTATAAACTCAGCTTTCACTGCTGCCGGAGCAACAGGAACGTACATAGAATGCTATTTTGTTAATAGCAGTACAATTTATGCGACAGCAGAAAACAAGATTTATAAATCGATGGATGGTGGGACTACGTTTAATCTTGATTACACCAATACGGATTGTACATCATGTTACTTTATTGAATTATCTATGGCTGAAAATTCATTGTTTGCTGGGGTTAGTAATGGCGGTGCACAGAACAAAATTTATAAAACAGGTGTCTCAGGCGGAACAGCAAGCGTTCAACAGGAAGAAAAGATACAGTTTAGTTTTTACCCAAATCCCGCGACGACGGAAATTGTTTTTCGAGGCCTAGAAGGTCAAACAGAAGTTGAAGTATACAATGCATCAATGCAATTGATGGGAACATACTCATTGAATAATTTTGAATCGATTGATGTTTCTGCTTATACACCAGGCTTATACTTTGTGAAAGCAAATCAAATAGTTTCAAAATTCAACAAGCTTTAGGCTAATTATAAACCAGAATTAAAGGGCAGGCTTTTTGAGTTTGCCCTTTTTTACTTTTCCAACGATTTGCTGGAGAACTTGAGTAGAACTTATGAGTGCAATTGCAAAAATGGGAAGTGTATATCTTTCCTCTATACCACGTTGAATGAAAATTAAATAGCCAACGTACAAAACTACTGTAATTGAAAACAGTGATTTATACTCAATTGTTGTTTTAGAAAATACACTGAAAATTAGAAGTGTGAAAATTAGCGCATGAAATCCGTATGCTAAAAGTCGAAACCCTTCCATTAAAAGGTTTCCTCTCAGTGTTTTTTGATAAATATAAAGGGACAAGTTTGAATGAAACGCGAGTGTTTTAAACACCTTCAAAGGACTTGTTAAGTAATATTCCAAAGGCAGTTTTTGTTTATATTGACGAACTAATTGTTCGATTCTTTTGATGGTTTCAACTTCTGAATTCGGCAGCTTTTGAGGCATTGAAATTTTGGCGTCATGAAATGTTTTTTGATGGAGAATTGATACTTGATAATGGTGAAGCATTTCATCAATGTTTTTTCTACCAAGCGCCTGAATAACGTGTTTTGGGATGTTTGATATGAATTTTTCTCTTTGAGTAGACGATGTATCACCATTGATTCCGGCCGACCAAAATTCACCGAAGTATTCGTGAAAACGGGCTCCCTTTTCTCCCCAGCCTTTGTTCAATGTCCAAAGTGCTTGATGTGTTGGCCGAAAGCAAGTCGAGCTGTGTTGATTGAAATAGATGGGGTGCAAACCGACATATTGCTGTGCGATGGTTGAATTTCTTATTTGCCATAAAGCCATTGGTGTAAATGCAATTAAAAAAGCAGCTAAAACAGTTATGACTAACTGTTTTTTATTCTTCCAAAAGTCGAACAGGATGAAACAGAATAAGCCAAGAGCAAACACTCCAAGAACCGGTCGCGTGATAAATAAAGCCGCGAAAAGGGCGGATGAAAGAAAATAGAACAGTTGTTTTCGCCTAGTTCGGTCTTCGTTTTTTGATTTGATTAATGCGTATACTAGGAAAATAACTAGAGCCGGTGTAATCGCCTCTGTTAGTGTATAAAACAAAAACCCAGATGCTATAGTGGAAACACCGTAAACAGCAGAAGTTATCGCCGCGAGTTTTTTGGAGTTAAGAAAGTCAAATGCAATAAAAAACAAAAAATACACACTAAAAGAAAACAATAGAGTTTGTGTAATTTTTAAAGTAAAAAGTTGAGCAGAGTTTTGAACTCCTCCATGAAAAATCAGCCACCAACTGTACCCCGGTGGTCTAAGAAAATAGGCGCTTTTATCCTTAAGGTTGTTTTTTAATTCTCCCGTTTCTAAAAAGTTTCGCGCAGGTGCAATATAACTATCGTCATCGGCTGTGATTACCGTTTCATTTAGGCGTAACTCAACACCATCCTTTCTTAACTCAGAAAGATTATACTGATTTATACACCAGGCTGAAACCAGTGAAATCAGAGCGATTATAAACGCGGTTTTACGCATTGAGAATAAAAAACCCGATCACGAATGTAACCGGGTTTTAGTTTAACAATATTGATTGTAAGCTTCTGAAAGATTTTCAGCAATCATTTGAGCTGTTCCCCCTTCAATATGGTGACGTTCTAAAAAGTGAACGAGTTTACCATCTTTAAATAATGCGATGGAAGGAGATGACGGAGGGTAAGGCAAGAAGTGTTTTCTTGCTTGTGCCACCGCTTCACTATCAACTCCAGCAAAAACTGTTGCTAAAGTAATTGGTTTTTTATCATTTCCTAGTGAAAGTTTAACTCCTGGACGCATATTTCCAGCAGCGCAACCGCATACTGAATTTACAACTAATAGTAAACTATCTCCACTACTCTTTATCATTTCGTCAACTTCAGAAGGTGTTGTCAATTCATTGAACCCTGCATTTGTAAGGTCCTCTTTCATTGGTTTTACTAATTCTGGTGGATACATAATTGTTGTTTTTTATATTATTCTACAAATTTAAGCATTATAACTTGGTGAAGTAGCGCTTTATATCTACTTCTTTATCCAATGACCCAACTTGAGCAAGATATTGTACAAATTCAAAAGATAATAAAGGGCAGGTCATATACCCTTTTGCACCAAGTCCGTTAAAAATATGGAAATTACGGTGATTAGGGTGAGTGCCAATTAGTGGCCGTCTATCTCTAGTCGTAGGTCTTATTCCTGCTTCCTGAAAAACAGGCTCTACTTTTTCATCAGTGAGATAAGAAAGATGCCCTAGAATCTCAGTCTTCGCTTCATCTGTTATAGTGGTCGTTGGGTTGTGCCATTCGTAGGTAGAACCTATTTTAAAAAGATTTTTTTCGAGAGGTAGAACGAAGCACTTTCTGTTCAGTGAAACATCTGTAGGTAGCTCATTTGATTTAATAGTGAGCGTTTGACCCTTCGTTTGATCCAACGGCAAACTTTTAAACCAGGGATTGTTGTTGTTTTCAAATCCTTCGCAAAAAATGATTTCATCAAACACGGTGTTTTTGTAAGTGGTCGTAGTGAGTTCGGAGTATTCAAAAGCTTCATGTACCAACTCTGCTCTTTGGGAAATCCATTCTTTGCCTTTAGATATAAAAGTTTTCACATCTACAAAATGTGCGTCTCGTACCCTTCCAGAGCCAAATTCATTTTTTGAAACAGAATAATTCATATCGTCTTCTGTTACGAAATTTAAAAAGGGTTGAAACGATTCTTTCAACTGTTTTTGCAGCCAAAACTCACGTTCTTGGATGGATGAAAATAACCGACGCATTGGCAACTCATGAAAAAAGTTGGATTGTGTTTCTTCCTCTAATTTCGCATAAAACGTTTTTAAATAGGGCAAAAACTCATCTACTCGCCAACTTTTTGTCATTCTTCGAAAAACAATTGGATTAATTATTCCAGCCGCGACAACGGAACTATGGTTTTCGTTTTTATCAAACAAAACAACTTTCGCTTGAGCACGAATCAATTGGATTGCGACGGAAATTCCAGCTAATCCGCCACCTACGATAATATACTTTTTGTCTTTTAAAGTCATGCTACCGCTAAGGTAACAACACTAATTAATAAATCAGGGTTCTTTTTTCGAATTGCTTGAATGATTGATTCCAAAGTTGAACCAGTTGTAATAACATCGTCGACAAGTACAATGTGTCGGTATTCCATAATTTTATCGGAGATTCGAAATATTTCATTCACATTGTCCCATCGTTGAAAACGTGATTTTTTTGTTTGAGACTCTGAATGCTTTGTGCGTATTATTGTGGCTTTATCCATTGGAACAGCCATTTTTTCAGCAATTCCAACAGCTAACACTTCGCTTTGATTGTATCCTCGAATAAATTCCTTTTTGTGATGCAATGGAACAGGAATTAACGCATCTATATGTTTGTAATTGTGAGATTGTTTTAACGTTTCGCCTATTGCCTTACCAAAGTAAACACCCAATTCGGGCTTGTTTTTGTATTTCAAGTTAAATAAAATCGCCTGAGATGTTTTGTTTTTCTCAAAAAACAAATGAGAGTAGGTGTTTGAAACTTGAACACGACCCCAAAACAATTTGTCTGTATGAGTTGGCTCGGTAAAAAGATGAAAATTGGTTAATGGAAGGTCGTTTTTACAAAATGAACAAATGTGACTTTCAAAACGAGAAAGTTCTTTTTCGCATGCCAAACATGATTGTGGGAAAATTAAATTTCCGATATCTGATAGGAATGAAATGAGCTTAATTTGTGTTCTCATTGAGCAGGGTGAAAAATGTGTTTTGCAAAACCCAATTTATAAACATTGGGTTGTTTAAAATAACAAAAAATCTTTCTTGACATAACGGTAATTCATCGTTAAATTTATAGAACCTTATTTAAAGGCCTGATGTTAAAGGCGATGAGACGAATAAGGGTTTTTTATCGACAAAATTGGAAGTTTGCACTGTGAATATCTTTATGGTAGGTGTTAATAAAAACGTTAACGGTTGTTCTCAAAGGGGTTCCGAAAGACAATGTTAATAACGTTACGAAATTGTGAATTTCTTTAGTTGGTAGAAGCAAGATTTTTGACAATTTTTGTATGCCTCTAGGAAGCAAATCAACAACGCATCGAGCATTCGATTTAATTTGGAGGAAACAACAACTTTATTGAGTTAAAAAATCAAAAAACGCAGTTTTTTGGGTAGGAATATATACGTTTAAATTTTAAGAAATGGCAGAACAAGTAGAACCGATTTTAGAAGAAAACAAGAACAGATTTGTCTTGTTTCCAATACAACACGATGATATTTGGTCATTTTATAAAAAGGCTGAAGCAAGTTTTTGGACGGCAGAGGAAATTGATTTACAAGCAGATTTAGTAGACTGGGAGTCAAAATTAAATGATGACGAACGTCACTTTGTGAAACACGTTCTTGCATTTTTCGCGGCTTCGGATGGAATTGTAAACGAAAATTTGGCAGAAAACTTCTTGTCAGAAGTGCAATATACAGAGGCAAAGTTTTTCTACGGCTTTCAAGTAGCTATTGAAAACATTCACTCAGAAACATACTCGTTGTTGATTGACACATATATCAAAGACACAAAAGAAAAAAATTACTTGTTCAACGCAATTGACACAATGGAGCCAGTTAAGAAAAAAGCAGACTGGGCTTTACGTTGGATTGATGAAGGAAACTTTGCAGAGCGTTTGGTTGCCTTCGCGGCAGTCGAGGGAATTTTCTTCTCAGGGTCGTTTTGCTCAATTTTTTGGTTAAAGAAAAGAGGCCTAATGCCAGGACTTGCTTTTTCAAACGAATTGATTTCGAGAGACGAAGGATTACATTGTGATTTTGCGTGTTTGTTGTATAACAACCATGTTATAAATAAACTTTCAAAAGAAAAAGTTCAAAAAATAATTGTTGATGCGGTTGAGATTGAAAAAGAATTTATCTTGGAAGCATTGCCAGTTCGTTTAATTGGAATGAACAGTGAGTTGATGGCACAATACATTGAATTTGTTGCTGATCGTTTGTTGCAAGAACTTGGAAACGATAAAATTTACAATGTTTCTAACCCGTTTGATTTCATGGAAATGATTTCAATTCAAGGAAAAACTAACTTCTTTGAAAAACGAGTAGCCGAATACCAAAAAGCAGGAGTACTAAACAATGATGCTGATCAAACATTCAGCATGGATGAAGATTTTTAAGAATACCTAAACCATAACCACCAAATTAAACCAGCAAGCATGTACGTAGTAAAAAGAGACGGAAGAAAAGAAGCTGTAAAGTTCGATAAAATCACAGCGCGCATCGTTAAGATGTGTTACGGACTAGACCCATTAGTATCACCAGAAGCAGTTGCAATGAAAGTCATTGAAGGATTGTTTGATGGTGTTACAACAACACAATTGGATAACCTTGCAGCGGAAGTTGCAGCGGGAAAAACAATGGATCACCCAGATTACGCATTGTTAGCGTCACGTATCGCGGTTTCTAATTTGCACAAAGAGACAAAGAAAACATTCTCTGAAGTGATGACTGATTTATACTCGTATGTTGATCCTAAAACAGGAGAAAACGCGTCTTTGTTGGCAACGGATGTATACAATACAATCATGGAAAACAGTGAGCGTTTGGATTCAAGCATTATTTATGACCGTGACTTTAGATACGATTACTTCGGATTTAAAACATTGACACGTTCGTACTTGTTGAAATTAGACGGTGAGATTGCTGAACGTCCACAACAAATGTTGATGCGTGTTTCTGTTGGTATTCATAAAGGCGACATCGATGCTGCAATCAAAACATACAATTTGATGTCAGAAGGTTGGTTTACACATGCGACACCTACATTGTTTAATTCAGGAACTCCAAAACCTCAAATGTCTTCTTGTTTCTTATTAACAATGAAACAAGATAGTATTGAAGGTATTTACGATACATTGAAATCATGTGCTCAAATTTCCCAATCAGCTGGTGGTATTGGGTTGGCAATTCATGATATTCGTGCTACTGGATCTTACATCAAAGGAACAAATGGTGCCTCTAACGGAATCGTTCCAATGTTGAGAGTGTTTAATGATACTGCTCGTTACGTAGATCAAGGTGGAGGAAAGCGTAAAGGTTCTTTCGCAATGTATATTGAGCCTTGGCATGCTGATGTGTTCGATTTCTTGGATTTGAAAAAGAACCACGGAAAAGAAGAACAACGTGCAAGAGACTTATTCTACGCTTTGTGGGTTCCAGACTTATTTATGAAGCGTGTAAAGGAAAATGGAGATTGGACGCTAATGTGCCCACACGAATGTCCAGGTCTTTCTGATTCTCACAGCGCTGAGTTTGAAGCGTTGTACACGAAATATGAAGCAGAAGGAAAAGGTAGAAAAACAATTAAAGCGCAAGACCTATGGTTTAAGATCTTAGAATCTCAAATCGAAACAGGAACGCCATACATGTTGTACAAAGATGCAGCGAACGCTAAATCGAACCAACAAAACTTAGGGACGATTAAGTCGTCTAACTTGTGTACAGAAATTATTGAATATACAGCTCCAGATGAGGTTGCAGTATGTAATTTAGCTTCTTTAGCATTGCCTAAGTTTGTTACGGAGGAAGGAACATTCGATCACGATAAATTGTTTGAAGTAACGTACCAAGCGACGTTGAACTTGAATAAAATCATTGATGGAAACTTCTACCCAGTAGAAGAAGCAAGAAATTCTAACATGCGTCACCGTCCAATTGGATTAGGTGTTCAAGGATTAGCTGATGCATTTATTTTATTGGGATTCCCATTTGAATCAGAAGAAGCAAGAGCATTGAACAGAGAAATCTTTGAAACGATTTACTATGCATCGATGACTGCGTCTAAAGATTTAGCGAAAGTGGATGGACCATACGAAACAATCAAAGGTTCTCCAGTTTCAAAGGGAATTTTCCAATTCGATATGTGGGGTGTTACTCCAACAAGCAGATGGGAATGGGATGTGTTGAAAGAAGAAGTTGTTAAGCACGGAGTTCGTAACTCATTGTTAGTTGCACCAATGCCAACAGCATCTACTGCACAAATCTTAGGAAACAACGAATGTTTTGAGCCATATACGTCTAACATTTATACAAGACGTGTATTGTCTGGTGAGTTTATCATTGTGAACAAACACTTATTAAGAGATTTAGTAAAAGAAGGTTTGTGGAACAAAGAAATGCGTCAAAAAATTATGGCAGCAAACGGTTCAGTTCAAAACATAAATGAAGTACCTCAACATTTAAAAGACTTATATAAAACTGCATGGGAGATTTCACAAAAATCAATCATTGAACAAGCAGCAGATCGTGGAGCATACATTTGTCAATCGCAATCGTTGAACATCTTTATGGAGAATGCAAACTTTGGTAAATTAACATCAATGCATTTCTACGGATGGGAAAAAGGATTAAAAACAGGTATGTACTACCTTAGAACAAAAGCAGCAACAGACGCAATTAAATTTACAATTGATAAATCGTCTATCGCTGAGCCAACAGCAGCATCTTTGGAAGAAGCAGCCGCAGCTGTAGCGTGTTCTATCGATAATCCGGATGATTGTGAAATGTGTGGGAGCTAAGAGGCGGCGATAGCTTCGAGAAGGAGCCGGTTTGGCGACCCTCTGAAGAATGGACACAAGTATAACATAACAAGTGTAAATGATTGATCCGCAATTATTAACACATTAATAACTCCTTTTTTTGAGAAATCAGAAGAAGGAGTTTTTTATTCATTTAACCCGTATCTTCGCAGCGAAATTAAATCACTACATGAAAATCAATTGTCACTACCTGCTTATAGCTTTTACTTTATTTGCACTTTCTGGCTGTTCATCAACACAATCGAGCGATTGGGACATTCCAACTTCAACCAAAGTCGAGATTAACATAGAAAGTGTTTCTGACCAAAAACCAAATGTAATAATCATCATGGCAGACGATTTGGGAAAAGCTGAGCTGTCTTCGTTTGGAGCTACCCAAATTTCTACACCAAACATCGATAAAATAGGTGCAAATGGCGTTGTTTTCAACGATGCTTACGTAACATCTCCTGTCTGCGCACCATCCCGTGCTGCAATTTTAACCGGAAAATACCAGCAGCGCTATGGGTTCGAAACCCAACCAATGGAATTCTATCCAAATTCTAAAATTAAACACAGTTTAGCAAAGAAAGCCAAACGTTTGGGAGATTGGACTGTAGTTACAGAGCCTATTTACCCTAGAAAAGAAATGTTGGAACATCAAGGCATTCCAGTTAGCGAAACAAGTTTGGCAGAAATCTACCAAAAAGCAGGATACAAAACAGCATTGATTGGAAAATGGCATTTGGGATTTGGTCCAGAGCATTTACCACAAAATCGTGGATTTGATTACCACTATGGATTTTTGGGTGCATTTTCAAGATACACAGAAGAAGAAAAAACACCTGGATATCACACCTTTATTCAAGACGATTTTAGCAGTAAGTACCAATGGAAAGTAGGGAGAACGAAAAATGCAAAGATTCTAGAAAATGGAAAGGAAATTATTGAAAAAGAGTACTTAACGTTCGCCTTTGCCAACAAAGCGAAAATGTTTATTTCAGAAAATAAAGACGACAATTTCTTTATGATGCTCAATTTTAATGCGCCACACGTTCCTTTTCAAGCACCAGATGAATACTACAATCAATTTGATCACATCAAAGATGAAAATCAACGTGTGTATTTGGCAATGATAAAAGCCTTGGATGATGGAATTGGACAAGTAATGAATCACCTAGAAAAATTGAATATACTGGAAAACACAATCGTTTATTTTATTTCGGATAATGGCGGCGCTAGTTACACCAAAGCCACGAAGAACGAACCGTTGAAGGGAGGAAAACTAACCTTGTTTGAGGGCGGAATTAATGTGCCATTTATGATGCAATGGAAAGGAACAATTCCTGCGGGAACAAAATACAACGCTGCTGTTTCTGCATTGGATATATTTCCAACATCTTTGAATGCTTCTCAAATAAAGAATACCAATCAAACTCCATTGGATGGTGTAGACTTAATTCCGTTTATCACCAAGAAAAAAGAAGGTATTCCACACGAAACATTGTATTGGAGGTGTGATCATGTACGCGCAATTCGTCATAAAAACTGGAAAATGGTTTTAAGTACACGCGATAATTGGTTGCATTTGTATAACTTAGACTCGGACAAAGGCGAAACAATTGATTTAAGCGAATTGAATAACCTAGAACGTAAAAATTTAACAGAATTCTTCGAAGCATGGAACAAAGACTTACCG
Source organism: uncultured Flavobacteriales bacterium (assembly GCA_913059205.1). GTDB lineage: Bacteria > Bacteroidota > Bacteroidia > Flavobacteriales_D > Crocinitomicaceae > UBA4466. The sequence continues at coordinate 1,719 of CAJXRM010000044.1, read as the reverse complement.
ACAAAACCATTATGGCCCAGAATAATGGACCGCAAATTTATAATTGGAGAAAAAGTATATTATTTTCCTGCATAGGACTTTTACTCTTTTCATGTTCTAGCGAAGTTGAGTCTACAGAATGGATTTCAACGCTCACAAGCGAATTAGAACCTTTAAACATTGCTTCCACAGAAGTAACAAATGCGCAGTTTGAAGAATTTGTGGACGCAACTGGATATGTAACCGATGCTGAAAAGGACAATTATGGAGGTTCTGTTTATATAAATTCAGCATGGAAAATTGATCCGAAGGCGAATTGGAGACATCCAATGGGTAAACCATCGTCTATTAAAGACAAGATGGATCATCCAGTTGTTCAGGTAACGTATAATGATGCCATGGCTTATTGCGATTGGGCAAAAGTGCGACTGCCAACAGAGGAAGAATGGATGCATGCGTGCATGGAGGGAAAAACTTCTCAAAAAAATATTAATATAAGTCACGGCGAAACCTCAGATGACGTAGATGGATATTTGTATACTTCACCGGTAAAAAAGTTTCCTGCAAATGCGTTAAACTTATATGGCATGTTTGGAAATGTTTGGGAAATTACGGCAAGTAAATTTGATGCGAAAAATTCGATTTATGCAATGAAAGGCGGATCGTTTTTATGCGATGCTGAATATTGTTTAGGTTATACTTCAGATTCACGCCAATCAATATCTAAAAACGACGCATATTTCCATGTTGGTTTTCGAGTTGTAAAAGATTAGACACCATTTTTTGAACTAAAAAACCCAATAAATCAATTACTTTTAGAATTGATAAAAAAATCATGTTAAAATGAAAGTGTCAGGTTTCACATTTGTGAAGAATGCGTTAAAGTTTGATTATCCGATTGTTGAAGCAATAGAATCAATATTGCCAATTTGTGATGAAGTTATTGTTGCTGTTGGAAAATCAGAGGATGAAACCTTGAACCTTATCAATTCGATAAATTCCAATAAAATAAAAGTCATAGAAACAGAGTGGGATGAATCTCTCAGAGAAGGTGGACAGGTGCTTGCGGAAGAAACAAATAAAGCGTTTCAAGCAATTTCGAAAGACAGTGATTGGGCATTTTATATCCAAGGAGATGAAGTAATTCATGAAGACTATTTGGCAATTGTACTTTCGTCAATGAATAAATACCTTGACAATGAAAAGGTGGATGGATTACTTTTTAATTACAACCATTTTTATGGTTCTTATGACTATGTGTGTACAGCTGAAAGTTGGTATGCATACGAAGTTCGAGTTATTCGACCAAATAGTTCGTTTTATTCGTACAAAGACGCTCAGGGCTTTAGAAAAGGAAACAATGAAAAACTTAAAGTTAAATTGATTGATGCATATATTTATCACTATGGTTGGGTGAAACCTCCAAGAACAATGCAAAAAAAACAGGAAGAGTTTAATAAACTATGGCACGACGACGAGTGGGTCGATAAAAACGTAGTAAAAGGAGACGAATTTAAATATCTTGAGGGAGCGCATAATTTAAAACGATTCAATCAAACACATCCAAAAGTAATGAAAGCCCGCATTGATATGGTGAACTGGAAATTTGATGTAGACATATCACGAAACAAACGAACACTCAAGCATATATTAAAGGAGTTTTTTAAAAACTATTTAGGATTAGATTTTTATTCTGTCTCTTATACACATCTCCGAGCCCACGAGACAGGCAGAAATCTC
>CAJXRM010000043.1 GCA_913059205.1 uncultured Flavobacteriales bacterium | reverse complement strand
CTGTCTCGTGGGCTCGGAGATGTGTATAAGAGACAGCAATAAATCCTGTTAATTTTACGATACAAATTTCAGACAAATGAATTTACACGAATATCAAGGAAAATCAATTTTAAAAAGCTTTGGTGTTGCTATCCAAGAGGGGAAAGTAATTGACAAAGTAGAAAACGCATTATCTGCAGCAAAAGAATTATCAGCTGAAACTGGGACTGAATGGTATGTGGTTAAGGCACAAATTCACGCAGGTGGTAGAGGTAAAGGTATCGTTGCTGAAACTGGTTCTCATGGGGTCGTTCTTGCTAAAGGAATCGATCAATTAGAAGAAAAAGTAAAAGGAATTCTTGGTGGTCACCTAGAAACGGCTCAAACAAACGGAGTTGGGAAAAAAGTAAATAAAGTATTAATCGCTCAAGATGTTTATTATCCAGGAGAAAGTGAAACTTCTGAATTTTATATGTCTGTGTTATTGGACCGTGAAGCTGGAAGAAATACTATCGTTTATTCTACTGAAGGAGGTATGGATATTGAACATGTTGCGGAGCATACACCACATTTAATCCATAAAGAAATTATTGATCCACGCGTTGGGATTCAAGGGTTTCAGGCTCGCAAAATTGCATTTAATTTAGGTCTGTCAGGACAAGCCTTTAAAGAAATGACAAAATTTGTCGTGCAGCTATATTCTGCATATGAAGGATGTGATGCTTCAATGTTTGAGATCAACCCAGTACTGAAAACATCAGATAATAAAATCATTGCTGTTGACGCTAAGGTAACTTTAGACGGAAACTCATTGTTTAGACATTCAGATTATGCTGCAATGCGTGATAAAACGGAAGAAGACCCAACTGAAGTTGAGGCCGACGAAGCTGGATTAAACTTTGTTAAGCTGGATGGAAACGTTGGATGTATGGTAAACGGAGCTGGATTAGCAATGGCTACGATGGATATTATTAAGTTGTCTGGTGGTAATCCTGCTAACTTCTTGGACGTAGGTGGAACAGCAGATGCTGAACGTGTTGCAAAAGCTTTCAATATCATCTTAAAAGATCCAAACGTAAAAGCAATTTTAATAAACATATTTGGAGGTATCGTTCGTTGTGACCGTGTAGCTCAAGGAGTTGTTGATGCATACAAAAGCATCGGAACATTCCCAGTTCCATTAATTGTGCGTTTGCAGGGAACAAATGCTGTTGAAGCTAAAAAATTGATTGATGATTCTGGTTTAGATGTTCAATCAGTTGTATTATTGCAAGAAGCAGCTGATAAAGTAAAAGAAGTATTGGCTTAAGCCAATTATAAAAAAGTGAAGCGTTCATCATCTGATGAGCGCTTTTTTTATTTTATTTTTTTCTCCTTAATCGAATAAATAAAAACACAAGACTGGATTGAATTATCAGGATCCCAATCCAATATATAAATGTCCAAAAATAGGAGATTTTTGCCTCATTAGAATGAGGACTAAAACTACCATCTCGTGAACGAATTATAGGATTCAGATACATTCGAGTGTACGTATTCCACTCTTCGGTTTCAAAAACTTCAGCACGAACGTACGTATTGTTTGGCTTTATTTTATATTCAATTATAGAGTCATTTACAACAAAACCTACTGTTCTACCCTGATCACTTTTTAAAACAATTGAATCTGCCTTTTTATTTAACCCAATAATTAGATTGTTCTCGTCGACTTTTACAAAATTAACTTCCTGCATATTCTGCCCTCTCCACCCTCTTGTCGCAACACAACTACCTCTTTTTAAGCTTGCTAAAATAGATTTCGCAGTATTTTCTTTTACATTAATTGAAGTCCAGCACACGCCAATACTGTTAATATCAGCTTCGTGTGCATCATCATTTCCGATTGCCCAAACAGCATGTCCAGAAGTCAAAGCTGCATCCCAACTATCAACTGATGTAGCAGTACGACTCAATACTTCTATTAGATCATAATTAGATAACAATTTCAAATCATCATTGGTATAACCTAATTTAAAATTCGGATGCGCTAACGCGATAATATTATTGGGTTTTTTAACATGATTAAGAATAAACTGTTTATGATGTACTGTCTGGAACAAAGGATAATCAAACCATATCGATGATTCATTATTCAACACAAGTTGATGAACAAAACCCATATTAAACCCATGTTCAAAATCAGAAATATATGGAATTCTGTTTGTTTGAAGGATTGAATTATAATTTGAGATACAAGGCAAGTCATAGCCAATGGAGTCATATGAAGATAACATTTCCTCTGCAGTGTTTTTTCCATTTGCGATGCCTCCGGCCAACTTTGTATGCGCGTGAAAGTTTGCTTTGACCCAAGTATCATTCAGTTGTTCATAAGGATTATAAAAAAACGCACCTGAAAAAGGCTTGCTTTCTGTATAGGTATATGTACAGGAATAGTAATAAGGCAAAGTTGCAAGAACAACAACCACGATTACTAGGCGAATACAAAAAAAAATAACTTTTTTCATGCGAATACTTTAACCCTATTCAGTCTGAATAATTAACAAAAGTAAAATTAACATTAATCAATAAAGTAAGAGTTAAGGTATACTAATATAAATTATAGTCGATTTTCATTTTCACACAATTGCATTTTTCGTATGTTTAAACTTCAGAATTAATATTCAAAACATGAAAACTTTTCTTTCTATAATTGCATTTTTCACGGTGACGATCGGATTTTCACAAAATAACCCTTTACACTATTTAGACTCAATCGAATTAATAAATCGTTACACCCCTGAAATATTAATGAAGCATTCTATTGATTATCCAATATACAGAGTGTATGAATTCAATGACTTAAATGGAGATCATGAGCTAGTACTAACCGAAAAACCAAGTGGTGAAAAATTCATTGATAGCATCAAGGCATTTTGTTTTGCAATTCACAATAGTGAAAGAACCCTGGAATGGCAACTAACCGATTTTATCATACACCCAAAGGATGGGCAAGCAGAAACTTCCATTTGGTTTTGGACTAAACATTTGCGTCTCGAGGATTTGGATGACAATGGAATTATTGATCCAATTGTAGTTTACGGAACTAGTGGGAAATATGGCACCGAAAATGGAAGGTTAAAAATATTGATCTATTTAAATGGAAAAAAGTATGGAATTCGACACCAAAATAGTGGGATGGATTTTGGAAGAAACACAACGGTGGATAAAGCTTTTTATTCCCTTTCAAGTGAAATTCAGTTATTCGTTCACAAACTCATGCAGACTATTCAAAATAACGGAAATGTGATTTTTCCAGCAGGATGGGAAGAAAACATGAAAAAGCAAAAACTGTATTTTGATGAAAATTGAATCAATTGAGGTTTAAAAATAGCGACTCAATCCATTAGATTCCACTATCTTTGTTTCAATGAATTTTTTGAATCGAAATATGATTATCTATAAAACGCCTGAAGAAATTGAAATAATGCGTGAAGCAGCTCAAATTGTTAGTCGAACATTGGGTAAATGCGCTGAAATGATTGCTGTGGGTGTAACTCCTTTCGAATTAGATAAAATGGCAGAGGAATATATCCTTTCTCAAGATGCAGTTCCGGGATTTAAAGGATTATACGATTGTCCAAGCACTTTACTTATTTCGGTAAACGAGCAAGTGGTTCATGGTTTACCAACTAATCGACCTTTTGAAGAAGGAGATATCGTTTCTGTTGATTGTGGATCTGTTTATAAAGGATATTATGGAGATCACGCCTACACTTTTCAAGTCGGAGAAGTTTCTGAAGAAAAGAAAAAACTATTATCAGTTACATACGAATGTTTAATGCTAGGTATTGCCGAAGCAAAAGCAGGAAATCGTATTGGAGACATTGGTTTTGCCATTCAACAACATGCTGAAAAACATGGTTACGGGGTTGTACGAGATTTAGTTGGACATGGATTGGGAAAGACCCTGCATGAAGATCCTCAAGTACCAAATTATGGAAGACGCGGAAAAGGAAAGAAAATTGAAAACGGTTTAACAATTGCGATTGAACCAATGATAAACATGGGAACAGAAAAAGTGGTTCAATTGGATGATAATTGGACAATTGTCACTGAGGACGGATTACCAAGTGCTCATTTTGAGCATGACATAGCAGTAATTAACGGTAAACCTGAAATCCTGTCAACGTTCAAGTACATAGAAGAAGCATTGGCCAAAAAGAAATGACAAAAGAAATACGTGTTCTATTCTTAACGGCATTAACACTCATATTTTATGCTGCGAGTATTTATTTAAGTCAAGGAGCGTTTATTTTCCCGTTTCCATTGAATGAATTAATTTTTCTAGTCGTTTGTGTTCAGTTTTCAATTTGGCATTATAAAAAACGAATACCAGCATTCTATATTTTAGGAATATCTATTTTCGCATTTCTTGGGAATGAAGTTTATTGGTCTTTTATTTTAGATGATCAAAACATGTATTCATTTTCATCCTTGCCAATTACAGACATCTTTAAGTTGTTAAGTGCAATGTGCATAATTGGTTTTGGTGTGTATTATTTCTTATCTCAAAAAAAAATTGCAGCTAAAATTAGCACGCTACTTTTTATTGCTCTCTATATTGGTTCAATCACATATACTCCGTCATACTTCATGTTTTACGGATTGATTTTCATGGTGTTAGGCATACTTTTCGAGCCAACCTACAAACCATTTCATTTAATTTGGATGCTACTATTGCTCTTGGAATCATCGAAGTATTTAACATTGGTTTTAAATAATTAATTTTTCCATCACTTTTTACTATAAAAATGTTGTAGAGTACGCTTGGAATTACTAATTTCGGCGTCCGATATCTCACCATGAGCATATTAATTGGAGAGGTGCCTGAGAGGCCGAAAGGACTTGTTTGCTAAACAAGCGTACCCCACAAGGGTACCCGGGGTTCGAATCCCCGTCTCTCCGCAAAAGCTTGACCGAAAGGTCAGGCTTTTTTTAGTAACAACTTGAGGCAAAAACACTTCGCTAATAATTCGCTTAAATTGTATAGTTTTTCACTTTCAGTCATTGTACAATTAAATTTTATTATTAGCTTTGCACTCGCTTTAGAAAGGTAGCGACCTTTTATTTAGCTTGAAATACAAATTAAAATTACGCTCGGGGTGTAGCGTAGCCCGGTCATCGCGCCTGCTTTGGGAGCAGGAGGTCGCAGGTTCGAATCCTGCCACCCCGACAAGGGATGAGAAATCATCCCTTTTTTTTTACTCTTTTTTAAAAAGAGACGTAGTTACGATGGGCTCGTAGCTCAGCTGGATAGAGCACCTCCCTTCTAAGGAGGCGGTCTCAGGTTCGAATCCTGACGGGCTCACAAACAAAGCTCTCACGAAAGTGGGGGCTTTTTTTGTGCAAAACTCCTTGCTTCTTTTCCAACTCTCCCTCTAAAAATTTATATCTTTAGAAAAACTATAAATCAAAAATATGAAATCTATTTCCTCTCTAATTTTCTTAATCGCTCTTAACTTTCAATTGTCAGCTCAAGACTGGAGCACAGACACGTACCAATACGAAGAATTGTATCCAGGTTATGTTATTAAAGCGGATGGCGAAAAAATAGCTGGATTTATAAAATATAGGAATAGAATGGCCATGCAGGACGCAATTGTCTTTTACATGGACAAAGACAATCCTAGAACGAAAGAAACGTACAGACCAGAAGAGTTACTAGAATATGAAGTGGCTGATAAACACTACGATTGCATCAAATATTCAGGAAGCGCACTGAATAATGATACAAAAGCCGTTTTATTGGTGAAAACGGGTTGTATCAACATTTATGCATGGTATCAGCGTTCTGACCAATACAACAAACTTGTTAAAGGTGATGGAGAATCTGATGCTGATTTTGCTGAACGTAAATATCCTATCACATATGTTTATCATCAAAAAGACCAAATTCCAGTAGATTTGGAATATTTCAAAGATGATTACGCGAAAAAAATGTCTCAATATCTTTCTAACAACAAAGAATTGTCCTCAACTGTAAAGAAAGAAAAAGCAGAATTTAGCGAGTTCAAAGCAAAAGCAGTTATCGACCAATACAACAAGGATTGCAAATAGTTTATGTGTTACAATTCAGTTCAATTAGCTGAGAAGATTTATAGGGATGCGGTTCGATTAGGCGCAACGGAAGAAGAACTAAATGCCTTAGCGGAAAAAATTGAAAAAATGAAGGAATTGCGTGAAAACAACTATCACGCAAGTGGCTTTAATCATAGCTTGTTAAAGGCATTTTACGTCAATGATGGAAAACTCGATTTAGATGTTTTTTCTTGGGGCTTAATACCATTCTGGACCAAAACCAATGAAGATGCCATTCAAATTTCAATGAAAACGATCAACGCACGTGGAGAAACTATGTTCGACAAAGCCTCGTTTCGAGATGCTGCAATGCATAAAAGATGCGTCATTCCACTTGAAGGGTATTTTGAACATCATCATAAATCCAAAAAGACATTTCCATATTACATCCACTCGAAAAACAACAATTCATTTTTAGTAGGCGGCATATTGTCAACTTGGTTAAATCCTGACACAAAAGAACATAAAGAAACAATTGCCATTGTAACTTCTAAACCTACCGAAGAGTTAAAAATCATTCACAATAATCCCAAACTAAAAGAACCTCGAATGCCTTTGATTTTAGATGATGAATCGCTGAATTTGTGGCTAAAAGGCGATGTGAATTCTATAAAAGCGTTAATTCAGCCCAATGAAAACATTGAATTGGAATACTACACAGTACGAGCACTTAGTGGTAAAATGTATGTAGGAAACAATGAGAAAATTCTTGAAAAATTCAGTTATCCTGAATTAGAAGAACCTTGGGAGCTGTTCTGACTAAAACCTAAGTATCAACTTTAAATTAAATCTTCGTTGTGTAAGATAATTTGGAATGGAATAATATTTTCCTTCGACATCTTGAATCCATTGTTTTGAGAGTACATTATTCACTCCCAATAAATTAAATACTTCAAAAGATATAATTGCATCTGTAAAAGAACGTGTAAAGAAATTCTCCTTTCCTTTTCCTTGGTTATTTCTTCGCTTGTATAAGAAGTCATAGGATGTCCCAATATCAACTCTGAAGTAAGACTTTTGACGTAATGTATCTTTATAACGATTTTCGTCTGGTGGTCCATAAGGCAAACGTGAACCAAACTGTAATCCAACTTGCACGCTTAGACTTTCGACGTTCGGCATTCTATCCTGAATTAACGCACCGAGAGTGAACATTTGGTCCGTTGGACGTGGAATGTATCCTGGATTCACTCGGACGCTATCGACTACTACTTGATTTTCCAAAGTACTGTTAATCACTTCCCCTTCCGAATTGTAGTAATTGTAGTAGAAGTCGTCCAAAATATCCTCCTTAGTTGAAAGAAATCCTACTTTAAAAAAGGATTCGATTCCTTCAACAAATTCACCATGTACGTTCAAATCCAATCCAATTGCATATGCTTTTGCGTTGTTGTTCGCATAATAACGTGTACGTACATTTTCTACTTCATACGGGTTTACATCCCACATGTACTTGTAATATGCTTCCGCGGTGAATTTAAACGGTGCTTCTCGGTTCCACATTCTAAAATAAACATCTGTACCCACAACAGTATGAAATGATTTTTGCGCTTTTACATTTAAGTTCAAATCCCCTTCAAATGTTCTAAATTCTCTGTAAAATGGTGGCTGATAATACATTCCAGTTGCCAAATGAATGTTCATGTCACGGCGAACAATTTTATCATCTTTTACCATGTATGCGCGTGGATAATATTTTACAGATGCTCTGGGTGTAATAAAAAACTCTTGGTTTGCCGAAGTGTAACCGGTTCTAAATCCTGCACTCAACGCCCATTTAGATGGAGATTCAACTATTGTATCCGAAAAAACGCGAATTACTTTCGTTTTTTCTTTCGTTTGTTTGTTTTTGATTTTTTCTTTTCGCGTTAAGGTAACTGCCAAGTTCTGTCTATTATTCGACCACAAAGAATTGAATTGCATAAATCCTGTGTAACGCTGCGACTGCAAGTTCAAATCCCCCTTGATCGTTTCGAATAATACAATCTCCGAATCATCAGTTTGAGGAATTGAATATCCTGCTGAATCGATCAATTTCCATTCACTTAATTTGTCTGTAAAATCATCCATTTGGAAGTTTACACCCCATTTTAACCCGTGATTTTGAAAACGCGTTCGACTATCGTCCTTATATCCTTTGAAAAAAGTATGGTCACCGTTATGATATATATTGATAATGGTTGCATGCAATCTATTCCTTGCATGATTTAAGAACCCTCCAACACCCAGCACGGCAATTGAATCGCCAAATTCTTCCTTTGACGGATCAGTTTCTAATTCATTGATGTAATATTCTCCCAAAATATCAAACGATTCTGATTCCACAGAATTAAAAACAGTTGCATATAAATCTAAGTTCGTTTTTTTGCTGGCCTTCCATTTCAAGGAAGTTCCTCCTGTCATTGTAGTGAATTTGGTGTTTTCTTGGCCTTCATAATAAACTCGAAATGAATATGCTTCATTTGCAGTTCCAAAGTCCGTTTCTTGAGATTGTGGTGTAAAGCGATAATTATTAGATGAATAATGTCCTAGAATAGACCATGTAACATTTTCGTTAATTGCATAATTTGTAACCAATTGCGCATCGTAATAAACAGGATTGTACGCTCCTTTGGTTGGTAGCGAATTTAAAAAGTAACCGTTGGATTGGTAACGTGCTCCAACCAAGTAATTGAATCGTGCTCCAACTGCTTGCTCTATGTGCGCTTCGGCGTTCAATAATGATGCTAAAACCGAACCATGAACTTTTTTATCTGTAGGTGTTTTGTATTTAATGTCCAAAACAGAACTTAGTTTATCTCCATATTCTGAGTCAAAACCACCGGCTGAAAATTGAATAGATTCAACCAATGCTGTATTGATAAAACTCATTCCTTCTTGTTGTCCTGACCGGGTCAGAAATGGGCGGTTAATTAAAAAACCATTCACGTAAACTAAATTCTCATCATAATTTCCCCCTCGAACATTGTAATTCGATGTCAACTCGTTATTTGAAGTAGCCGCAGTTGTGTACAATAAATACCTTGGAACACTTCCCATGGGAAGATTCTGAACATCAGAAACGGGTAATTGTGGTAATTCAAATGGACTTTTCTGATCCGTGTGTACCTGAATTGTTATTTCTTGTTGAAAATCAAATTTCACGTTCTTTACTCGTGTAATTGCTTCTTTTAAAATGTATGTTTCAATTTCTATCAAGTCATTACTAACTCGATATTCAATTTCAACAGTATCCAATCGAGCAAATTTTAAATCATACACTCCATTTTCATCTGTGTATACAATCGGAACTAACGCCTTTTTCGCAATAACTTTCACGTTTTCTAATGGCGTACCTTTTCTATCCACACATTTCCCTGACAATGTGACTTCTTGAGCAGAGCCTATTGTAAAAGTAAAAACAGTAAGTAAAAAGAAAAGAAGTTTAAGCATTGTTCAAAATTAGCTTTAGAAACGCAATAATTGGCGGTTTATTTTATGTTTTTTCGTTTTCAATGAGAACAATGAAATCCTTTTCGCTCGGTTCAATCGCATCAAACAATTCTTTTAAAAGGCCTGAATACATTCCATCAGGACAGAAAGAAAAGAAATTACTTGTACGTTCTTGTAAATTACCATTCGGAAATAAACGCTCTTTGATTTGCTCAATTTGCTTCATTGCAGCATCGTGTTTTCCTTTAGAACGTTTCACCAATTTGTCTTTAATTGATTCAATTTGCTTATTCAACCTAACAATTTCTGCAGCTGCAAACTTATCCATAGCTGGGTCGACTTGTGTTATTTGCTCAACTACCAACTCGACCAATTGATGTAATGCGTTATCCAATGCATCAAAATTCAATTCTTCTCCAGCGTTCGCTTCCACGTAATTGCGCTTTAATACATCAATTGGTTCAAAAACATCCGACAATTTCGAAAGCGTGTTGTCTATTTTTTTATACGTATTCGTGTCGATTATCAACATTGAATTCCGAACCACTATCATCGGATAAACAATTTTTGCTGCATCAAAAACTCCTTTTAGTTGCAACCAATATGCAATTTCTCCACCTCCACTGATGTAAGCTAAATTCGGAAGAATTGTTTCCTGGTACACTGGTCGCAACACAACATTTGGTGAAAAACATTCTGGATTCGTTTCCAATAAACGAAGTAAGGTGTCTTTTTTGAAATGCCCTTTTCCATCAATAAAATAATCATCTTCTTTGTGTTCAATTCGACTTCTCAATCCTTTCTCGATATAAAACAAATTGATTTCACGGGCGTGAATTTGAACCTTCCCTCCTATCGATTCTAATGCCTCGTTGGTACTATTCACCGCTTCAAATGAAAAACCAGTTTCCAATTCACGTTGCATGATTGCGGCAAATTCTTTTTTCAATATCGGGTCGTCCCCATCAATAATAACAAGATCATAATCTGCGAATAAAAAGTGAACTAAATTACGTGTTGCTTCCGTAAAATTATTTCCATCGTAAGCTTTCACTACATTGTGAATTTCACTGTCAGGGTGATTTTGATACAACTCCGAAATCCTCTTTTTCACCTCATCCAATCCATCTAAATCAAACCGACCAACCGGACCTTTTTGGATTGACTCCCACGTCAATTCGTCCGAAAAGAGATTCACTTTCTGAATTTCTTCAAAATCGTGATCTTCCGTCGCCATCCAATATACTGGAACAAACCGTTTATCTGAAAACTTAGCATTCAACACCTCAGCTTGTTTAATCGCTTGTATTATTTTAATCACAAAATAAAGTGGTCCTGTAAACAAGGAAAGTTGATGTCCAGTAGTTACTGTGAATGTATTTTCATCGTTTAAAGATTCAATTAATCTTAATGGATTTTCATTATTTTGAACCTGATTGTACTGCTTCTTCAACGCTTTCACCAAGGCTGTTCTTTTTGCAGTGGTGTAATTTTGTGCCTTTTGTTCAATTTGGCTACCAAAGGCGTCAAGAGAAAAAGGCTGCTGAATAAAAGCTGAAAGTTCCAATTGATTGTAGACTAAATCAAGATGATTTTGCCCAAAAAGTTGAACGTCATTACGGTGAAAATTGAATTTCTGCATGATACAAAGTTAATGGTAATACTAAAATGACAAAGACAAAAAACGTTAGTGGAACGCATGTTGTTATTTTTACCGCAAAGGTCGCGAAGACTACAGGAAAATAGACTCCTAATATTTGAGCACAAAACCAATAAAACATCCATGAAATGAATGTCATTGCGGTCTTATTTCCAGTTGTGGACGAAATCTTTCCTTGGCGCCTTTGCGGTAAAAACTCTCTCCGACACATAATCTTCCACCAAAAATGGGATAACTAATCTTCAGAACGTATCTTTGTGAAAAATTACAGATATGGAAGCAATTATTAAAACCAACAAAGGAGAAATGAAAGTAAGTTTTTACGATGTTGATGCACCAAATACGGTAGCAAACTTCGTGAAATTGGCTAAAGATGGATATTATGACGGATTAAAATGGCACCGTGTTCTTCCTGATTTCGTAATTCAAGGCGGATGTCCGAATTCGAAAGACGGTGCAAGTGGAATGGCTGGTACTGGTGGTCCAGGATATAAAATCGATTGTGAGTTAAATGGTGGAAATCAATTCCATGACAGAGGAGTGCTTTCCATGGCTCATGCTGGTAGAAATACTGGTGGATCACAATTTTTCGTTTGTCATTCTAGAAATAACACAGCACATTTAGACGGAAACCATACATGTTTTGGAAAAGTCATCGAGGGAGTTGATGTCATTGATTTAATCAAAGAAGGCGATAGCATAGATTCAATTACAGTTCTTGATTAAAATTTAATGCAAAAAAAGGCAGCAGTTATTGGCGCAGGTATCGCCGGTCTTGCTTCTGCAATTCGATTAGCTCACAAAGGCATTGAAACACATGTTTTTGAAGCAAATCATTTTCCAGGAGGAAAAATCAACAGCCGTTCAGTGAATGGCTATCGGTTTGATCAAGGTCCGTCTTTACTTACATGTCCAGAATATTTGGAAGATCTTTATCGCTTATGCGGTAAAGATTTTTCTACTTTTAAAATGGCTGAATTGGACCTTTCTTTTAAATATTTTTTCAACGACGGCACTCAAATCGAATTGGGAAGCGATAGAAAACAAGTGGTTGCTGAAATTGCCGGAAAATTGGGGGAAAATCCTGAAAAAGTAAATAACTATTTATCCAAAGCGGAAAAAAATTACCTGCTCATTTCTCCTCTATTCATTGAAAAATCACTGCACCGTTGGACAGGATTATTTGGTGCGAAATTGGTGAAAGCCCTTGCTCATTTACCAAGTTACAAATTGTTCAGTACAATGAATGATGAGAATTCCAAAGCATTTAAAAACGAAAGAACTGTTCAAATATTCAATCGTTTTGCGCAGTACAACGGAAGTCATCCGTTCAAAGCACCTGCAATGCTAAATATGATTTCTCACTTGGAAATCAACACTCCTCCTTATCTACCAAAAAACGGAATGATCCAAGTTACAGATGCTTTAATGGAATTAGCTAAAGAACAAGGCGTTCGTTTTCATTTTGAAGAAAAGGTTGAAGAAATTAGAATTCGCAACAAGGTAATTACAGGAATTAAAACAGTGCAACAAGAGTTCGAATGCGATTTTGTTGTTTCAAATATGGATGTTTCATTTACATATGAGCGTTTGATGAAAAACGAATACCATCCAACAAAAATTCTAAACCAAGAAAAATCAAGCTCTGTTTTGGCATTTCATTGGGGAATTAAAAAAACGTTTGAGCAACTTCATGTACACAATATGATCTTCTCCGACAATGATAAAGGTGAATTTGACGACGTTTTTGAATCCAAGACTATTTCTGCCGACCCATCGTTTTACCTATATATCTCCTCAAAAGCAATACCTCAAGACGCACCTCTTGGTTGTGAAAATTGGTTCGTTTTAATCAATGCACCAATTGAAAGTGGACAAGATTGGGACAAAGAAATTGAAGAAAAGCGTGCATTTGTAATTTCAAAGATGTCGCATTTACTAGACGAAGATATTACTTCGTTAATCGAAACAGAAATCACGCTTGATCCGCGCGACATTGAACAACGGTATTCTGGAAAACAGGGCTCTATCTACGGTAATGCATCAAACAATCGCTTTTCTGCCTTTTACCGACATCCAAATTACAGTAAACGTGTAGCTGGATTGTATTTTGTAGGTGTATCTGTTCATCCTGGCGGCGGTATTCCCTTGGCACTAAATAGTGCGAAAATTGCATGTGATTGTTTGTTCAAAGACTTCAAGATATTGGGACATTAAGTTTTTAAGACGTGTTCAATTGAACTCTTAAAAATCCTTCTAGAAAAACGTAATTTGACGAAATATCGAAACTTTAAACTTTTGAACTTCTAACTATTTATCAACAATCACTCATTTCGCTTTCATAAATTCCAACAAAAAATTAACTTTGTTACATGAGTGAATTCGTTGTTTCCGCGAGAAAATATAGACCCCAGACTTTTGACACCGTAGTTGGTCAAAAATCGATTACGTCTACCTTGCGAAACGCGATTAAAAACGATCATTTAGCACAAGCCTTTTTATTCTGTGGGTCGCGTGGGGTTGGTAAAACGTCTACAGCGCGAATTTTAGCAAAAACGATTAATTGTTTTAATCGAACGGAAAACATTGAGGCATGCGATAAATGTGAATCGTGTGAATCATTCAATTCTGGAGCTTCGTTGAATGTCTACGAATTGGATGGTGCATCAAATAATTCAGTTGAAGAAATTAGAAGTTTAATTGATAAGGTCCGTGTTGCTCCGCAGTTAGGAACACATAAGGTCTATATCATTGACGAGGTCCATATGTTGTCATCTTCGGCGTTCAACGCATTTTTGAAGACCTTAGAAGAACCACCAAAACACGCCATTTTCATTCTGGCAACAACTGAAAAACACAAAATTATTCCAACCATTTTATCGCGTTGTCAAATATTTGATTTCAATAGAATCAAGGTGAAAGACATTGCTGATCATTTGGCTGACATTGCCCAAAAGGAAGGAATAACAGCAGAACCCGACGCTTTGCATGTGATTGCACAAAAAGCAGATGGAGCATTACGTGATTCTCTTTCGATTTTTGATCAAATTGTAACTTTTTCTGGCAACACAGTGACTTACCAGAATGTAATAGACAATCTGAATATTTTAGATTACGACTATTACTTCCAAATTGTTGACAATACGCTAAAGGAAGACATTCCAAATGTTTTGTTATTGTTGAACGATATAGTTGAAAAAGGATTTGACATGCACAACTGTATAGTTGGGCTTGCTGATCATTTTAGAAATTTACTTGTTTGTAAAGATGTCCGAACGGCCAAATTATTGGAAGTTGGAGATTCGATTCAAGAAAAATTTATTGAACAAGCAAAACGAGTTGAAGGAACTCACATTCTCCGGGCACTTGGCGTTTTAAGTCGTGCCGATGTTGAATACAAAGCGGCTAAAAATCAACGACTGCTGGTCGAAATGGCCTTAATGCAATTGTGTTCCATCAATCAGGAGCTCGAAAAAAAAAATCCCTGACGGATCTCGTTAAGATTATTCCTTTCGCAAATCAGAATTTAAGAGATAAGGTAACAACGAAAGTTGTCAACAAACCTGAAGTCAAGCCGCCGTCTCTACAACCTATCGAGAAGGTCGCGCCACGCGTGATGACCGCACCATCTGGAAAATTAAATTCATCTTCGCTTTCCATCAAGCAAATGTTGGAAAAAAAAGAGGAGGAAAATGTTGCTGGTGCTGTTGATTTAAGCAATATGCCGCGAGAACCATTTTCTATCGACGACCTTAAAATGCTTTGGAGACGCTTTGCATTTCAAATGAAAGACGAAGGTCGAGATACGTTTTATAACGCATTAATTAAACGCGATCCGAAAGCTACATCTGACATTTCATATGACTTAGAAGTCGACAACCAAGTTCAAGTCGATTATATTCGCCCTTATCTTTCTGATTTACTTAGTTTCTTGCGCAAAGAGTTGAAAAACTACGATTTAAATGTCAATTTAAAAATGACGGAAAACCCTGACATGGAAGTGAAATTCCAAACAGGGAAAGATAAATTTGCTTCTTTAGCGCGTAAAAATCCTTATTTGCATACCCTTAAATCTACATTCAATTTGGATATTGAATATTAATACGATTATAAAACCGCTAAAAAATATTTTATTAAATGATTATCGACGTACACACGCACATTAACAACTATCATGAGGATAAGGTTAGGTCATTGGAAGTCTGCCTAGATGAATTAACGGCTACTATGATCGCCAATAATGTTGACTATTCGTTGGTGCTAACTTCGTATAAAGTAAATGAACATCGACCAAGTACTAGACAAGTAGTCGAAGCAATTAAAGGCCGAAAAAACTTAGGTGTCGTAGCAGGAATTAGTTATCTAAACTACGACCACAACGACATTATTGAAATAAGTAAATACCTTGAAGAAGGACATATCAAAGCACTAAAGTTTTATCCAGGTTATGAACCATTCTACCCAAATGATAAACGCTTAAAATTAGTTTATGACATGGCTATTGCCTACGATGTCCCAGTTATGTTTCATTCGGGTGACACCTACGCTCCAACAGGTAAAATAAAATACTCGCACCCCATTCACATCGATGATTTAGCTGTTGATTACCCAGAATTGAAAATTGTAATTTGTCATGTAGGAAATCCTTGGATTAAAGACTGCATGGAGGTTGTATACAAAAACAAAAACGTTTACGCAGATATATCTGGACTTGTACTGGGAGACTTTTCTGATAAGTTTGAAAAGTACATGAAAAAGGAAATTGAAGAAATGATAACTTATGCCGGCGATCCAAATTACCTATTATATGGAACTGATTGGCCTATTTCCAATATGAAGTCATACTTAAAATTCATGGACCAACTGGATTTAGCTGAAGACAAAAAAGAACTCATCTATTGGAAAAATGCCGCGGAACTTTTCAAGCTTGACATTAATGATTTTAACTAAAAAAAAGGACTCTTTCGAGTCCTTTTTTTCTATTGTTTGATTATTCGAACGTTCTTTTCAAAACCATTCTGTTTGAGTTTGATAAAATAAATACCATTGGGAGCGGATAAAAAAGACAACTCATAACTCAATCCATTGTTTTCAATTGGCAAATCAATTACTTTTCCCAGATTATCTAAAACAACCGGAATATCTTCTAAAGGTTTTTCTAAAGAAACCTGCACCTTGTTTGTTGTTGGATTTGGGTAAACGTTAACATTGATTTCTTCGTTCGCTTCTGTCAATCCCAACGACCCGAAATCGGTGTTCGTTATTACATACCCATTCTCGCCTACTCCAAAAACAACATCTGTTCCATAGGAATCAATTGCAACTATTTTTTCATCCACTTCTTCATAGCTCCAATTTAAGCCATCTGAAGTTTCAAACATTAGTGCCGTTGTTGAGCTACTTGAATACGCACCTGAATAAAAATCTCCTCCTGCTGAATTTGCAACACATAAATATGCTGGATAGTAGAACGTTGCTGAGCTCAACTCTTGCGCCCAAGTCAATCCACCATCAACCGATTTTAGAATTCCAAAACCTGCTCCGTTATCATCATAACCAGCATAACTTAGCATGGCATCAACAATTACAACTGATGTTAAAACACCACTTCCTTCTACAGGTATAGTATCCCAATTTTGTCCACCATCAATTGTTCGAAGCATATATTTACTATTCGTAGCAGCTAAACCAAGTTGATTCAGAAAATCCATTTGAACAACGTCCTGGTCGGCATTAAACGTTTCAAAATTATCCGGCTTCTCAGACCAAGTTCCATTGTTGTTTTCTTTAATCATTCCACTTTGAAAACAACCAGCCCCACCAAGGAAGTAGTGATTCTCATCCATTGTGAAAATTGAGCTTCTATAGCAAAAATTACCTAGTTCTGGATCATCAACCAATGTCCAATTAATTCCACCGTCAATCGTTTTGTAAGTTCTTCCAGAATTTGGAATATTACAAAAACCAATCAATTCAGAAACAAAGTCGAGGTCTCCAATATTGTATGCGAATCCAATATTAATTCCATTCGGAGTAATTGCAGTCCAATTTTCACCACCATCAATTGTCTTTAACAACGTTTCATTATCACCTGAAATATATCCGACCGATGCTGACGCAAATTCAATATCGTTTAAATGATTTGTTGTTGGAACAGAAATTTGAGTCCAAGTTTGAGCAACGCTAAGATTCACTAAAGTTGCTCCCAAAATTGTAAAAAGTATATTTTTCATAATGATTTAGTTTTAATGTTCTCTACAAATGTAATGAGGGTCTAACGAGTATACCATGTACAATTCTGCGAAAATCATGTACAATTCTGAAAATCGCTTGGAGACTGCCCGGTTTTGGACTTAAACAGTTTCGAAAAATGTCCTGGATCGTCATAATTTAAAGAGTAAGCTGTTTCCTTAACCGAAATTCCGGTTCTCAACAAACGCTTCGCCTCCATTATTACACATTCCAAAATCACCTCACTGGCACTTTTGCCCGAATGCTTTTTAACCAAATCATTTAGACCTCGTTCGGAAACATGCATCATTTCTGCATACTCTTTTACTTTTTTTATTTTGGTAAAGTGTTCCTTGAGGTGTTTTCTAAAAAGCAAATAATCATTACTCAGTTTCTTGTTTGCGGTTTCACTCAAACTCATACAGTCAATGCAAAAACTATGTAAGGCATTAATTATTTTCAATTTCCCAATCTCCTTGTTCACTTGCATTAACGAATACACTTCATCAAGCTTTCTTCCATTTTCAATTTCAGATACATCATTTAGTTTAAATGTTGGTTTTAACTCTTCAGCATCGAGGCAAATATGTTCGAATAAAAAGTTCTCAATAGCTTTAGGTGCCTCAATCATTTCCAAATCAAACAAAACAATATAACCTTCTGAATCCAATGCCCTGTTTACTTGGTGAATTTGACCTGGTGCGACAATGTGTACTGAATTAGCAGTAATTGGAAAAATTTTAAAATCGATAATATGATTTCCCCCACCCTTTTTGAAATAAAAAAACTCAAAATAATCGTGCCGATGTGGTTTTGTAAAATCATATTCGTTCAATTGACCAAGATGCTGCATGACTATTCCCATTTTATGGGTATTCTCTGAACTGTATGTAGGTATCATGCTATTAAATTAAGGAAGATTTATTAGACAAATTAATAAATTGACCATAAACACTTGGAATCCCATGAGTAACAAAATTAGTTTTCTACGTTAGTTTTTTACCCTTTTGAATTCCTCAATCGTCAAAGTAAACATTATGCAATTAAAGCAACTTATCTTCATTACTGGATTATTTATAAGTCAACTTTTTTCATCAATGGTTAAATCAATCGAGAATAAATCACCTTCTGTTGGAATTCCAATTAACGAACTATTGAATAAAGGCGAAATTAAAGTCACTATTAAAGGAAACCCAACATTTAATGCGGAATGTTTATCGTTTGACATTTCAAACAAATCTTCGGATACATTATGTATACATTTTGAAGCTGGACAAAAGTTGAATTCTACATCCAAAAACAATCAAAATGAATTCATTTTAAAAAGCAAAACCGTTTGTATTCCACCTCATCAAACTTTGATTGAAGCAGGTCATGTTTTATTCTATCAAAATCCGAAGAACTCTATCATTAATGAAGATTCAACCTCCACTGAATTGACAACAAAAAAGTGGCAAAAGCTTTCTAAAATTATTGAAGAAAATGACTATCCAATTCAAGCTATTCAAGCAGCAATTTGGTGTATTACCGATAATCATCCGGTGAGTTCTATCATCTCTGAGGACAAGAAAAACATTCAATTACTGCGAAGAACAGTAAGTGAAATTCAAAAGAATGAACTGCCCTGGTATTATTTCACATCTTCCCAAGACACAACAGAAATCTATCCTGTAGAGAATAAAAACATTATAGGAAACATTGAGTTTTATGTTAATTCAAGCACCATCATCACAATTAACATTAGAAATGAGCACGATGAAATAATGACAACACTCATTAAAGAATCTTCAGTGGGTCCAGGATACCACAAATTTAGCATCAATACTTCCATTCGAACTTGGACAAAGGGAACGTATACTGTATTCGTTTATGAGGATTATTCGAAAGTGATTGCGAGGAAAACTTTTGAACTTTGACCTTATTTATTATCCATTTCTAAACAAAACTTCCTATACCTCTTTTCTACCATAAAATTGCGCGATGTTCAATAGATTTAAACGAATCATGATTATTCTCATATTTTAACTCTTCTATTCTTAATAACTTTAGTAAAAATTAGAGTATGAAAACAGAAAAAATATTAATTGCGAATTTAAAGTGTGGCGGTTGTGAAAACACTATCAAAAATAAACTTTTGGAAATTGAAGGAGTCGAAAGAGTGGACGTTAATCACGAAGAAGATAGTGTTACGATATCCTACGATGGGAAAATTGAACGAAAATTATTGACAGACAAACTACATTCCCTTGGTTATCCCGAGGCTACTGAAGAAAATGGCTTATTACTCCAATTAAAGAGTTATGCAAGCTGTGTTATTGGGAGAATGTCAAAATAGCTTTATTCTAATCATTTAACTGTTATTTTTGCAGTATGAAACTTCTATATCCGATTGGATTAATTTTGTTATTGATGTGTTGCTCAGAAGAAACCAACTTTGTGAGTCGCATAAACTCTAAAGTTGAGTTGGGAGAAAAACTATTTTTCGACCCTATATTATCGTTGGACAATTCTATTTCTTGCGCTAGTTGTCATCAACCACAATTTGCTTTTGCAGATAACAAAGCATTTTCCATAGGCGTAAACGACAGTATCGGATCTAGAAATACGCCTTCTGTTATGAATATGTTGAGTCGTTCATTTTTCTTTCACGATGGTAGAGCTGCTTCTTTGGAAGAACAAGCAATTGGCCCTGTAGAAAACCCACTGGAAATGAATTTGTCTTTTGATGAAGCTGTGAATAGATTAAATAGAAACCCTGAATACCTGAAGCTTTTCAAGAAAATCTACAAATCTGAACCTAACAAAGATAACATTACCAATGCTTTGGCTGAATTTCAACGAAGCTTGGAAAGTGACGGTAGCGCACCGCATGATTTGTTCGTGAATGGCGTTGATCAGAACGCGATGTCAGCTTCTCAACAGCGAGGAAGAAAACTTTTCTTGGATGAAAAGTCAAAGTGTTTTGAGTGTCACTTTGGACCTGATTTTACTGGAGATGAATTCAGAAATATTGGACTTTTTGACGGTGAAAATCTAAATGACAAGGGAAGGTTTGATTTCACTAAAAAGAAGGAAGATATCGGAAAGTTTAAAGTACCAGGATTGAGAAATGTTGCGTTGACTGCCCCGTACATGCACAATGGAATGTTTCAAACCTTAGAAGAGGTCATTGATTACTACAGCAACCCATATGATTTCGTTAAAAAGCCAATTAACATGGATACATTGATGCTAAAACCACTTAATTTTACAAAAGAAGAAAAAACGGATTTGGTGAACTTCTTACACTCCTTGACGGACCAAGAGATTCCATATACGAATCGAAAGTTGAAATAGCATGCATGAATTAGAAACTTTTTGTCCTGCAACCAAAGAAGAATGGAGAGAATGGCTGATGGAAAATCATAATTCCAAACAATCCATTTGGCTCATTCAATATAAAAAAAGCTCTAATAAACCTACCGTTTCATGGAGCGAAGTTGTCGATGAAGCACTTTGTTTTGGCTGGATTGATAGCACCAGAAAATCACGCGACGAAGATTCTTACATTCAATTTTTCACCAAAAGAAAACCCAATAGTGTTTGGTCTAAAATTAACAAGGAAAAAATAAAGAGACTCAATGATGAAGGATTAATGACTTCAGCGGGCTTAAAATGTGTGGAAATTGCCAAACAAAACGGTTCCTGGACCATTTTAGACTGTGTTGAAGAATTAATAATTCCTGACGATTTAGAACAAGCATTTATACAGTTTCCCGCTTCAAAAGAGTATTACTTAGGATTGAGTAATTCTTTAAAAAAGACAATTTTATATCGACTTGTAATGGCGAAACGCGAAGAAACTCGTCAAAAAAGAATCAAAGAATTTTTGGAAGATGCCCTTCAAAATAAAAACCCCAAATCGTTTTGGTAAGTCTTAAAACTTCATTCTAAGCTGAACTGTAATATCGGATTTTGTATTTCCAATAATCTCTTCAGCTCCAGATCCCAACGATTTTCGGTTTGCGTAGATACTTACCCCGTAGCGAACCCAAAGATCAAACTTTCTCAAAAAGGTATAGCGAATCATAGCATAAGCTCGACTTCCTTTGTAATAATACGACGGAACCGAAAACACATAAAGTGCATTGTTTTCATAAGTGTAAATTCTAGAATCGTAGCTATCAGTGTCAAACAGAGCATAACGTAAAGTTACATCTATCGGCAATGACTTTGGTTTGTATAATATGTCTTGTGTTAAAATAATTCCATCCTCTGGTGCATTGCTTGGACGATTAATTGTGACGTATTCAATTCTAGATTTTAACTGAACACTTTCAGTCACTTTATAACTAAAATTAATCCGGTAATTTCGTTGAACTACATCTTCAATTCCAGTAATTGTTCCATCCGTATCACGACTGTTTTTTTGACGACGTTGTTCTCTAAAACGCGCATAAACCTCCAATCCACGACTTGGTTTGTACGAAGGCTGAATCATAAATTCATGCCCGTTAGAAGGAGCATCAACTTGGTATTTCATCCAAGGGAATTTAAAAAGGTCAACGTAGCTATTTACTGAAAAGGTTCGCGTAATATTTAGTTTCAATCCAGCGTACAAACCACTTTCATTTTGTGTATTACTTCCTTCCGAGAATCCTGCATTATAAAACGTTTGGTAATTTCGACCATAATTTCGGTATACAACACTCATGGAAGCCCGTTGATCAAGTGAGAAAAGAACACCGTGTATATTTGCAAAACCACCAGAATATGAGGACATCGCCACTTCTCCAAAAAAGTTGAAGTTTCGTATCACCCAGCTATAATCCGCACTAACACCAACAGTTCCTTTTCCTCTAAAGTCGAACTGATTGTACGGTAAAACATCTTTTGCAAATGATTTGTTATATCCTTGATACACGCCAGCAATTCCAACATTAAACGAACGTCGCTTATACCTTAAATTACCTCCTGCAATTATTTCTTGCAATTGTTTTTTCTTTGCAATTTCCGAATTTGTGCGATGGAAACCTGTGAGATTAATACTTGAAACAAACTCTTGTTCCTCCGTCAGAGAATCTGAAATGATGGAGGCATCGACTCCTTTATAAGAACCGAACATCGTAAATTCAAAGTTCTTATAGCCAAATTCAATCGCTGCTCCGCGTAAAAAACGTGTTTCATCAACTGAAGTATATGGTTTTAACGAATTCGCTGATTTTTTTACATTTGTCACATCAGCTGTTTTTCCAAATGCATATCCCGACCATAAATTCAAGCCTTGACCAATCTGAACTTGATAATCTCCCAATGCAATGGAGCGCAAATATTTACCACCTTTGTAAAAAGCATGTGCTGAATAAAAATCAAAACCGTACTTCTGATTTCCCTTGAAAAATTGCTCTCCTGGATCTTTCTCAGCTGTAATTCCAACACTTAAATTAGTTCGATAACTGAATCGCAAACGCGCATAATATCGGTCTTTATTTCCATAATAATACGAATTGCTACTGTGTAATATCGAATCAGGAACATCTGCATAGCCTTCTTTCGTTTCTCCAGTAGTTTGATACCTTAAAAAAGCTTCAAATTTACCTTGTTTAATGGCTTCTTTCAGTGAAACATGCAATTGATCAAGCTTATCATCCACGCGTATAAATGGCAAAACCAATTCAATTGTATTCATATCCCAATATTTCAAGGATTGAATTTCATAGATAGAAATAAACTTCCCAAATTGCTTGATATGAAGCATTAAATCACTGATTTGAACATCAGTTAACAAGCCAATATCTTGAAGTTCTTCAAAAGTGGCCGAATTCAAATTCAAGGGGTGATCATACAGAAAATTCAATTGTTCAACGACATTGGTCAAATCAATACTTTCAGATTCCAATTGTTCAGAAATAAACTCAATTCGTTGTTGGACAACGGTATTTTTCGCGTCTTCATCCTGACTCAACGAAATTCCACTTGTCATCAAAAATAGCAATCCAAAAGCGATATGTTTCACGTCAATCACTCTTTTGTTTTAGCTTGAAAAACAATGGAAAAATTTGGCGACCATCCTAGAATTTGATGGTATGAACTTCCAACTCCTAAATGAATTTGATTAAAGTGATAACCGAATCCAAATGAAAATTCAATTGGCGCTGTTTGAACTCCACCTCGAATAAAGAAATTCTTTAATGGTTCGTATTCTAAACCTGTTTTAAAACGAAAGGGATTGTCAATGTCTTTTTCGCCTTCAACAGCGATTAAAAACTTTTTGGAAAATAAATACGAGGTTCCAAGACGAAAAACAGTTGTAAATCGATCATCTTCAAAATCAGATAATTTTGCTCGACCCACGTTATATGCGCTCACTCCTATTTTCCAGTTTTCGGTGACTTTAGCATAAATTCCTGCGGCAGCACTGATCGAATGTTTAGCACCATAATTCGATGAAAGGCTCAATCCCTTGTAATTCAATTGAACTCCAGCGAAAAACTTCTCAGAAAGTTTCATGCTGTATCCAACCCCCGCTTGGTATGATCTGAAATTTCGATAACCGAACATATCACCACCTATGGAAATCACTCCAACCTTTAATGGAATAGCAACAGCAAAACCTTGTGTTTGAAATTCTTTAAGTAAAAATCTATTTTCATAAGACAAACCAGCAGAAAAGGTGCTAATTGCCGCTAAAGCTCCTGGGTTGTTTTGAAAAGCCCATACCTCTTCAAATGTCGCGGATGCATTTCCCATCGACATGGAACGAGCTCCAGCTGGTACAATTCCTTGTGCGTTGGATAACCCTATTGCATAAAAGACAATCAAAAAAAGTAAGATTTGCTTCATGAACGTTTTATTAATCGTTTGTTTTTTGAAATTATTTTGTCGTTGAAATATTCAGCTTCTTCAGCAAAAAACCAGGATTTACCGCCGTTGTCTGTCATTGCGATAATAACCACTTTTTGAACATCATCAATTTCTTCGAAATACTCATATTTTTCAAATTCATACTTCACATGAATTTGTTCTCCGTTTGATTCAATGGTTCGAATAATTCCATCTTGAAAAAATGGTCGTTCATCTTCATTTGACACATCAAAATGAACCTGAAACAAACTGTCACCTTGTGCTTTGTAGTGTGCCACTACATTTGGATGAGTGAAACCAACATAAGACATAACAGCTCCATTATTTCTGGAATTCACATAGGAAACCATTGCTTGATGCAAAGACGCTTCTTGATCAGCGTTTAGCGAGCACGAGGAAATAATAAGCAGTAAAATAATTGACCAATTTTTCACATTATGAAAATAACCAAAAAAACTAGCACGAAAAAAGATTGTGGAAAAGTTATTTACTCAGATGAATACGTATTTCGTTATTAAACCGTTGAACTCTTCTTCATTAGAAAGTATAACCCCTTCAATTTCAAAGGTCAACATGTCTTGAACTCGTAAAATCTCTGGATATTGCTTTGCAACAATATGTCGCAATTGAGCTTTTGAACCGATAACTTGAATTTCATCAAAAATGCGGTCATCCAAGATACGATAAAACACCTTATCATTAGAGAGTTTTCTGTATTGCGGAAAGTCGGTATCTTTGTTTAACATTTTACAAAATTACTAATGTTCGCAAACAAAATACACGAAGAAGCACATGCTTTAATGCAAAGTGGCGATTTAGAAGGCTCCATCAGCTTATATACAAAAGCAATGGAAGAATTTCCAAAAGATTGTAACCTGATATCTGATCGCGCGGTGGCTTATTTACATTTAAACGAAAAAGCGAAGTGTTTTGCAGATTTTGACCTGGCTCTTTCACTTCAGCCAAATTACAGCTATCGTTATGCCTCACGTGCGTTTGCTAAAAATCACTTTGGAGATATAGACGGTGCTGTTGAAGATTATGAAAAGGCAGTTGAGATAGATCCAAATGATGCTGTCGCCCAAAATAATTTGGGACTTCTTCTTGAACAAAAAGGGTATAAAAATGCAGCCGAGGAACGTTTTAAAAGAGCTGATAAATTATCAAAAGAAGAAGATCATTTATTAGAAATAATGGACGACTTAGATAATGAAAACAACCCAAAAACTGACGGAATTAAGGAGGAGGTTGATCCAAACATTCAGCGCGAAAAAAATATTTCAACTGGAAAGGAATTGAAAAAAGTTTTTACTTCAAAAAGTCAATTCAAAGAGTTTATGAATTTCATCAAGAACGGATTTAAAATAAAATGACAAAAAAAGAAAAGGCAGCATATATTATCGAAGAACTAGAAAAAAACTATCCTGAAACACCTGTTCCATTAGATCATAGTGATCCTTACACCTTATTGATTGCGGTATTACTTTCTGCCCAATGCACAGATAAACGCGTAAACTTAATTACACCGACTCTTTTTGCCAAAGCGAACAATCCGTACGACATGATAAAGTTAGAAGTAGACGAAATTCGTGAGATAATTCGACCCTGCGGGCTTTCACCAAGAAAATCTCAAGCTATATTCACACTTTCTCAAATTCTGATTGAAAAATATGGGGGTGAAGTACCTGCCGACTTTGAAAAATTGGAAGAATTACCAGGTGTTGGGCACAAAACAGCATCAGTAGTGATGGCACAGGCATTTGGCGTTCCTGCATTTCCAGTTGATACGCACATACATCGTTTATTGGTTCGATGGGGAATGACAAGCGGAAAAAATGTGGTAGAAACAGAAAAGGACGCTAAAAAGTATTTTCCGCGTGAATTATGGAATAAATTGCATCTTCAAATCATTTTTTATGGACGAGAATTTTCACCTGCGCGTTCACCAAAGCATGATATTGACTATATTACACGAACTATTGGAACGGCAAAAGCAATTAAGGAATTAGTTTAGTAAGTTGCCAAAGAATAAAATCAAAAGCACGCTTTTCCGGTCCAAGTGTGAACATTAAACTCAATTTTAAATGAAAACAAAACAAGAAATCGTGGAGAATTGGCTCCCGAGATATACAGGAGAAAAGTTAGAAAATTTCGGAGACTACATTTTACTTTGCAATTTTCATAATTACGTTAACCTATTTGCGGAACAACACGGTGTAGAAGTCATTGGTAAGGACAAACCAATGCAATGTGCAACCGCACAAGGTATTACTATTATCAATTTTGGAATGGGGAGTGCTTCGGCCGCAACATGCATGGACCTTCTCTCCTCTATTAAGCCAAAAGCCGTCTTGTTTTTAGGCAAATGTGGTGGATTAAAAAAGAAAAATGCAGTGGGTGACTTAATTCTTCCAATTGCAGCAATCCGTGGTGAAGGGACAAGCAACGATTATTTTCCACCAGAAGTACCTGCTCTTCCAGCATTTGCATTGCAAAAAGCCATTTCAACTACCATTCGCGATCACAACAGAGATTACTGGACGGGAACCTGCTATACCACTAACCGAAGGGTTTGGGAGCATGATGATGAATTTAAAGAATACCTTACAAAAATAAGAGCAATGGCAATTGATATGGAAACTGCAACGATTTTTTCGGTTGGTTTTGCCAATGAGATTCCTACGGGTGCTTTACTTCTTGTTTCTGATCAGCCAATGGTCTCTGAAGGTGTAAAAACAAGTTCAAGTGATAACAGCGTAACGGCGAACTTTGTAACAGAACATCTTAATATTGGAATTGAATCCTTAAAACAACTTATCAATAAAGGTGATACAGTTAAGCACTTAAGATTCGGTTAATTTTTGAAAAAGCGCACCATTTATTTGATGGGATTGGTAACATTAATAGTGTTTCCAATTCCAACGTTTTTTGTTTTACCCTGGCTTCATAACTTGGGGATTTCCGATATTTTCCAACTTGAAAATCTAAGTGTATTTAAAGTTGGAATAGGTATTCAGCTAGGAGTTGTTTATGCGTTTTTAGCTCTTCTGTTTATGCAAGCTCCGATTTTCAACGAAATGCCGAACCGGGTGGAAAAAGTAGTTCAAGCAATGAATTTGAACTTATTCGATTGTATATTTCTTTCGCTTTGTGCAGGAATTGGAGAGGAGTTACTTTTCCGATCGGGCGTACAATACTATTTAGGACCATTGATAACAGCAATTCTTTTTGTTGCAATTCACGGTTATTTAAACCCATTTAATTGGAAAAAATCACTTTACGGTTTTATCGTTTTACCATTTATTTTATTGATTAGCTACGGCTTTGTTACCTTCGGCCTCTGGTTCGCAATAGCAGCGCATTTCTCTTATGACTTGGTGTTGTTTCTTGTAATTACAGGTGACAAAGATTAATGTACAACTAACTTTAATCTATTTGTTTGAAGCACAAGAAGGCAAGTTGGAACAACGATCGTTCTATCCACTTCAAGTACTTCTAAATAGCGCAAATCACACATGGATTCTGGAACATCTAATAAAGGTCCTGCACCCGAAAGATATAATTCACGCAGTTTTCTCAAATTACCAAATGAACTTGGAATTTCTTCTAAAAAGTTTCGATTTAGATAGACAAATTGTAACTGCTCACATTCTCCGATTGAAATCGGCAGTTTTTTTAGCTCATTAAATTTTAATTGTAGAATTTCTAAATTCTTCAGTTTTCCAAATTCCTCTGGTAAGTGACCAATTTTATTCTGATTTAAAATAAGTTGTTGCAAATTTTCTAACTGCTGTCTCTTATACACATCTGACGCTGCCGACGATCTACTCTGTGTAGA
>CAJXRM010000042.1 GCA_913059205.1 uncultured Flavobacteriales bacterium | reverse complement strand
ACACAGAGTAGATCGTCGGCAGCGTCAGATGTGTATAAGAGACAGAAATGGAATATCGCATAGAAAAAGATACCATTGGCGAGGTGAAGGTACCTGCTGATAAGTATTGGGGTCCTCAAACAGAGCGCTCTAGAAACAATTTTAGAATTGGACCGTCAGCTTCAATGCCTCTTGAAATTGTCCATGCTTTTGCATATTTAAAGAAAGCTGCGGCTCATGCAAACTGCGAATTAGGTGTTTTGTCGACTGAAAAAAGAGATCATATTTCAAAGGCAGCAGACGACATTATTGCTGGTAAGTTAGATGATCAATTCCCATTGGTAATTTGGCAAACTGGTTCTGGTACGCAAAGCAATATGAACGTGAACGAGGTAATAGCCAACCGAGCTCATGTAAACGCAGGAAATAAAATTGGTGATGGAGGAAAAACGTTGGCGCCAAATGATGACGTAAACATGTCACAATCAAGTAATGACACATTTCCTACAGGAATGCATATTGCTTGCTATAAAATGGTTGCTGAAGTAACAATTCCTGGTATTATGGCTTTGAGAAATACCTTGGACGCCAAAGCGAAAGCATTTAAGGACGTTGTTAAAATTGGTCGTACTCACTTGATGGATGCAACACCTTTGACATTAGGTCAAGAGTTTTCTGGTTATGTTTCACAATTGGACCACGGTCTAAAAGCATTAAAAAACACTTTGCCTCATTTGGCTGAATTGGCGCTAGGAGGAACAGCAGTTGGTACAGGATTGAACACGCCAAAAGGATACGATGTTCTGGTTGCAAAGAAAATAGCTGAATTTACAGGACTTCCGTTCATTACAGCAGAGAATAAATTTGAAGCTTTAGCAGCACACGATGCAATTGTAGAAACGCACGGTGCATTGAAACAAATTGCAGTATCGTTGAACAAAATAGCGAACGATATTCGTTTGATGGCATCTGGACCACGTTCTGGAATTGGTGAAATTACAATTCCTGCAAATGAACCAGGTTCGTCAATTATGCCTGGAAAAGTAAATCCAACACAAGCTGAAGCTATAACGATGGTTTGCGCCCAAGTTATGGGTAATGACGTAGCAATCACCGTTGGTGGAATGCAAGGACATTATGAATTAAATGTTTTTAAACCGGTTATGGCAGCTAACTTGCTTCAATCTGCACAATTAATCGGAGATGCTTGTGTTTCATTTGATGAACATTGTGCTCAAGGAATTGAACCAAATCAAAAACGTATTGATGAGTTAGTGAATAATTCATTGATGTTGGTAACGGCTTTGAATACAAAAATTGGTTATTATAAAGCTGCAGAAATTGCAAATACTGCACATGAAAACGGTACAACTTTGAAAGAAGAAGCCGTTCGTTTAGGTTATGTAGACGCAGCTGAATACGATGTGCTAGTTGATCC
Organism: uncultured Flavobacteriales bacterium; assembly: GCA_913059205.1. Taxonomy (GTDB): domain Bacteria; phylum Bacteroidota; class Bacteroidia; order Flavobacteriales_D; family Crocinitomicaceae; genus UBA4466. Next base: position 27,062 of record CAJXRM010000042.1, on the reverse strand, counting down.
AAAAAAGATGATTGGTTCTTTGGACTAATCGGGAATGATAGAATAAAAAAAAGCCTCACTGATTATTCAGTGAGGCTTTTTATTTGAAATGCGATTAAATTATTTCCATGCTTTTGCAAGGTATGCCGCTAGCATTTTTCCAGATTTTGCATACGACTCAGAAATTCGAGTTGAAACGTCAAAATCATATCCCATCGCCTGAGCACCTGGTATTCCAGCTTGCGTCAATTTAGCAACAACATTCTCAGTTCCAGTTTCAACAAAAATGTATTCTACATTAATAGAAGCTGCTTTTTTAGCCACTCCAATGTTAAACCCAGGCTCAGTAAACGTCGTTTTTACAATCAATGTGTATTTCGCCGTAGCGTTATCACTTGATCCAGAAAAACCTGTTTTTTCTCCACCTTTGTTAAATAGAGTTTCAAATTTTGGTTGGTAAACTCTTTCTCTTGCACCAAACCATCCTTCTTTAAACACTTCTCCTTTACCTGCTTCTTTTTTATTTCTTTCAGCAACTCCATCTTCGATGTACTTCGCTTCTTCTTTATATTTTCCGACACCCATGTCTGAATAATCGTACTGAATATTAAAAGTACTTTGTCCTTTTAACGCTTTCACGTCTCCTTTGACTTTTACAATTTTTTGTCCGAAAGAGAACGAAGCAAGTCCTACGAACAATAAAACAATGTTTAATTTTTTCATGTTAAGCTTTTTTATTTGGTTAGTTATTTATGCTGGTTTTTCAAAAACCGTTCCGAAGATAAATAAAATTTTATTGTAAATAAAAAAACGGTTGTAATTATAAGAATCACAACCGTTTCCGCTATTTAAGCAAATTGTTTTTATTCCAAAATAAACTTAATGGGTAAACGAACAATTGTTCTTACTTTTCCAAATGCATTTTCGGCAGGTTTCCAATTTGGAAATCCTCTAACAATTCGCTTTGCTTCGCGATCAATCGTTTCGGATATTCCACGTTCAATCTGAACATTAGAGACCGATCCGTCTTTTTCTACGATGAATGAGACATAAACTGTTCCTTGTTGACCTAATTCAATGTCAATTTGAGGATAGATTAAATCCGTGCTAATGTCTAATTGCATTTTTGTAACACCTCCAATGTATTCAGCTTCAATTGGAGGAAATGGATCAATATTTTCGATATCAATATCTACACCTCCACCATTTACTACAACTAAGTCCGATGGAAATCCAATTTCTGGTTTCGGTAGAGTTGTGGTGTTCTGTGTTTCCGAAATACTTTCACTAACCTGTTGATTGTCCAAATCAATACTTGGCTCATTTGAACTGTTTTGTTGTGTTGGAGGTTTGACTCTAGGAGTTTCGATTTTTTTTACTTCTGGAATTTGCTCAATGTAAGTTACTGGCTCATAAGCAACAGCCTTTTTTTCAAGTTCGGTTATTGAGCTTGTTGAGTAACTAAATGCGGCAAGTGTAAATGAACCTGCTGTTAACAATCCTATCTGAAATAGGACAGTTCTTTTCCGCTCGAGGTCTACCCTCGAATTTTTCTTTGCGATCATAATAAATAAATTTTAATTGTTAATACCGGTGTAAAACCAAATCGCATGCCAATTTGTAATTGGTTGAAATACAGTAATTTAATAATGAATTTTTGTTAATTTTTTGTTAACTCGTAGAAGACTGTATGTAAAAGTCCTGGTGAAATCATGCGTTATTGTTCTAGACTGATTTGAGCTAAAGGAATTGGGACCGTTTAAAAAATCGTATTTTTAAAGTAAAAACAAATTTTAATGCGTCGTATTTCACTTAAGTTTTTGAAAAAAAAGAAATTTTGGAAAAGAATAATGTGGTTTGGTTTAGTTACTCCACTTTTAGTTTTCTCTATTTTAGTTTTTATCGTTTACCTTAAGCAAGATGCAATTGTAAAAAGTTTATTAAAAACAGCAAATGAAGATTTCGTAGGAACAATTCGAATTAAAGACAGTCATGTCGCTCCTTTTGCCAACTTCCCTTATATATCAATTGATATAGAGAACTTGGAAGTTTTTGAAGGCAAGAAGTTGAACAAATCCAAACGAATTATACAAATTAGTGACGTTTATATTGGATTTGATGTACTTGAACTTCTTTCTGGTAAGTATGATGTTAAATCAATTAAATTATCGGATGGTGATATTCGGATTGTACAGGACAAAAACAATGAGTTTAACATTGTTAAAGCGTTCGAAAGTAAAAAACCAATCGAAAGTATCGAGGAAGAATTTCATCTAGACCTTCAATCTGTAAAATTGGATCGAATAGACGTTTCTAAATTAAATGAGGAAAAGGGCTTGTTAATTGACGCGTATATCACTGAAGCAAGCACAAGTTTTGTTTCGTCTAATAAATTACTATCAATTGATGTGGATTCTAAGTTTGAAATTAACCTTGTTGTTGATGGTGATACTTCGTTTATAAAACACAAACATTTTGAGGTAGTAACTGAATTGGAATTTAATCACGTCAATCAGTTGTTTTCTATTGAACCCACGGAGGTAACACTTGAAAAAGCAACCTTTAATTTTGATGGAAGTGTCGATTTTAAAAATGACATGTACATCGACCTGCACTTTAGCGGAAAAAAGCCGAATTTTAACTTGTTCTTGGCAATGGCACCTGAAGAGTTAGCGCCTACGTTAAAGAAATTTGAAAATAAAGGTGACATTTTTTTTGACGCTAGGATTAAAGGAAAAGCTACAAACGGCTTCAGTCCTGCTATTAACGCACGATTTGGTTGTGATAAAGGTTACTTTAACAACTTGGAATCAGGCAAGAAACTAGATCATATCGGGTTTAAAGGATCCTTCACGAATGGAAAATCACGCAACCTTTCAACGATGAGATTTGAACTTGAAAATTTTACAGCTAAACCGGAAGCTGGAATTTTTAAAGGAAAGCTTGTTGTAGAAAATTTCGAATCACCAGATATTGACATGCGTCTCAATTCAAATTTCGACTTGGATTTTTTAGCAAAATTCATGAATACTCCCGAATTGAAAGGACTTTCAGGTCGGGTTGATTTAACCATGAATTTCAGGGACATTATTGACATGGAACACCCTGAAAAAAGCATTAAGCGACTGAATGAATCGTATTACAGTGAATTGAAAATTCAAAAATTAAAGTTCAAGGCTGAAGGGTTCAATGTTCCTATTAATGGCATTGATGTGCATGCAACAATGAACGGACATGAAGCGAAGATTGATCATTTGAAAATGAAAATAGGAGGTTCCGACATTAATGTATCAGGATCAATAAGTGATCTGCCAGCTATAATTCATCACACTGCTATTCCTGTTGAAACGAATCTAAAAGTAAATTCAAAATTCATAGACATTAAAGAATTGACGTCTGGGTTAGATGGGTTGAAACCTGTTGATGAGCAAATAGAAAACCTGCGATTAAACCTGAAATTTTTGAGCTCAGCCAAAAGCATTACTGAATCGCCTAACTTGCCTTTGGGCGAATTCTTCATAACCAATTTATATGGAAAAATGAAACATTATCCTCATGTTTTACACGATTTCCATGCAGATGTTTTTGTTGAAGAAAAAGACTTTAAGGTGTTGGATTTTTCGGGTATGATTGACAAGTCCGATTTCCATTTTTCGGGAAAATTGAATAATTATAATCTTTGGTTTGAAGAAAAAATGCAAGGAGATACTCGGATTGAATTCGATTTAACATCCAAATTACTGCAGTTTGACAATCTGTTTACATACGGTGGGGAGAAGTTCGTGCCAGAAGATTATAGACATGAAGAAGTTGTAAATCTAAAAATCCGTGGAACGACAGATTTACATTTTAAGGACGGTTTAAAGTCCACGGACTTTAAGTTAACAGAATTACATGGTAAACTAAAGGTTCATCCATTGAGTTTTGAGAATTTCAAAGGTCGTTGTCATTTGGAAGATGGACAATTGACCGTGCAAGACTTTAGCGGCAAAATGGGACATTCCACGTTTAACATTAACTTGGATTATCAATTGGAAAAGAATAAAAAGGGAAAACCCAATCATTTAATAATTAAAGGTGCTCGATTAGATCTAGATGAATTAATGAATTACAATGAGACTTCAACCACCAAATCAACTGGTCAATCCGATCATGATGACGTGTTTAGCATCTATGATTTTGATTTCGGTCAGTTTAAAATTAGTGCGGATGTAAATCAATTAAATTACCACAAGTACAAGCTGACGAATTTAAATACGGTTATAAGAACTGAAAAAAATCATATGATTCATGTCGACAAATTAGACTTTTATGCTGCCGGTGGACATTTTGATGTAAAAGGTTATTTGAGCGGTAAGGATAAAGAACATATTTATTTTAAACCGACGATCGAAGTAAGGAATTTAGATTTAGACAAATTTATGGTCAAATTTGATAATTTTGGTCAAGATCACTTGGTTTCAGAAAACTTACACGGTGCGTTCAGTGGGAAAATAACAGGTAAAATTCATTTGCATGCTGACCTAGTGCCGAAAATAGACGATTCCGAATTGAATATTGACATGACCGTTTTAAACGGAAAACTGGAAAATTATGGTCCGTTGTTGGCCTTGGGTGATTATTTTGAAGACAGTAAATTAAAACAAGTTCATTTTGATACATTAACGAACACCTTTACACTTAAGAAAAGTACATTGTCAATTCCAGCTATGACAATCAATTCCAGTCTTGGTTTTATGGAAATTTCAGGCGATCAAAGGATTGATGGAGCAATGGATATGAACTATTTAATAGGAGTTCCATGGAAACTTATTTCCCAAGTTGCAGGTAGGAAATTGTTTGGTAGATTACCCAAGGACAAAGAACCCGACAATGAAATTCAATACCGCAAAGAAAACTCTAAATTTCTATATGTTCGCATGAAGGGAAATTTAGATGAATATTCAGTATCTATTGGTAAGAAATCGAAATAAATTCGAGAAATTTTAATCCTATTTTCTGAATCAAATTTTTGTTATTAATTAAGAGAATATTAAATCACATTCTTTTTTCCTAGTAACTACTTAAAAACACTAAATTCGTACTGAATTAGTACCGTTGATGTCTAAAAAAAAGAAGCATATATTATCTTTTGAAGAAGAAGTCGAATTCGAGATGATTGGTATTTGTTCACATCATAGTGATTATCGATTGGTGTGGGGGATAAATGATAAGATCAAATTGAAATTGACTAAATCCGATGAAGATTTTTGTAATACCAATCGAAAAGGTGAAACAATTTCGGAACATTCAATGTACACATTCGTAGACCAAGAAAATAGATTGGAATATTATCTTGTTAAAAACAAAAGTCAAGGAAAATTGTTGATCCCTGAAAAGGCAGCAATAGATTATTTTTTGTTTTTATGTAATAATAATTCCGTTGAATTAGATGGATTTCTAAGAGACTTAAAAAGCGTGGCAAGTGTTTTGGCTGCGTATGAATTCGATCCGCAAGAAATTCCATCTACGGAAAATATAGTATTTAATTAGAAATGAAAAGAACAAAAATTATAGCTACGATGGGGCCAGCCTCTAGTGGTAAGGAAACATTGAGACAGATGTTTCAAGAAGGATTGAACGTGTGCCGTTTAAACTTTTCTCATGGATCGCATGATGTGCATGCGGAGACCATTAAAACCATTCGCGAATTGAATGACGAAACCGGATTTAATGTTGCCATTTTAGCCGACTTACAAGGGCCAAAAATTAGAACTGGGAACATGAAGGACAATGCCATGGAGTTAGTTCCAGGTGAAACAATAACTATTGTTACAGAAGAGACTTTGGGTGAAAACAACAAGTTTTCTATCAACTACGCTCAACTTCCTCAAGATGTAAAAGTTGGGGAGAGAATATTGTTGGACGATGGAAAATTGTCCTTGGATGTAATTTCAACGAATGGAAGTACAGAAATTAAGGCGAAAGTTATTTATGGCGGAGTTTTATCTTCTCATAAGGGCGTTAATCTTCCAAATACCAAAATCTCTTTACCAAGTTTAACTGAGAAGGATAGGGAAGACCTTGAATTTGCACTTTCTCAAAAAGTGGATTGGTTAGGTTTATCTTTTGTCCGTTCGGCAAGGGATATTATCGAATTGAAGCATTTGGTTTCTGCAAAAAAAGCGAAAGCAAAAGTTATTGCTAAAATCGAAAAACCAGAGGCCGTTGAGGATATAGAAGCAATTGTTCGGGCAAGTGACGCGTTGATGGTGGCACGTGGTGACTTGGGAGTTGAAGTTCCTTATCAAAATGTTCCTTTGATTCAAAAAATGTTGATTAATAAAGGGATTCTTCACGGTAAACCCGTAATTGTTGCAACGCAGATGATGGAAAGCATGATTGTTAGTTCTTCGCCGACTAGAGCTGAAGTAAACGATGTTGCCAATGCCGTTTTAGACGGAGCCGATGCTGTAATGTTGTCTGGTGAAACTTCAGTTGGGAAATATCCAGTTGAAGTGATTCGAACGATGTCCAATATTGTGAAAGAAATGGAAACGTTTGATGGGATTTACGGTAAGGAAGAACTTCCAGAAAAAAATCACGACCGTTTTATAACTGATTCGATTTGTTTTAATGCTTGTCGCCTTTCTCGTCGTGTGAACGCTAAAGCGATATTAACGATGTCATTTTCAGGATATACCGCATATAAAATTGCCTCGCAACGACCTAAAGCTCAAATCTTTGTGTTTACGAGCAACAAAGATATTCTAACACAAATGAGCTTAATCTGGGGAGTAAGAGGTTTTTATTACGATAAAACGGTAAGTACGGATCATACAATTGCCGACAGTAAATATTTACTAAAGAAAGAAGGTCTTCTAAATGAAGGAGATATGGTGATTAATATTGCTTCGATGCCGATAGAGGCGGAAGGAAGCTCAAACATGCTGAAGTTGAGCAATGTTGAATAATTTTTTCGGGAATTAAAGAATAGAATAATTTAATTTCGATTAAAGGTGTTTAATTTTTAAAAACACTTTTCTTGCATCACGAATCAACGTATATTTGCGTATTCAAAATAACGGGTAAATGACAAAGTTTTCTAACAGACACATTGGTCCAGATGCAGCTGAAAAAGCGGCTATGTTGACTAAGATTGGTGTTAATTCAATTGAAGAATTAATCAACAAAACCATTCCTGCGCACATTCGTTTGAGCGGAGAATTGAATATTTCTAAAGCAATGAGCGAGCAGGAATATTTGAATCATATTACGGAATTGGGGAATAAGAATAAATTATTCAAGTCATTTATTGGGTTGGGTTACAATGAAACCATTGTTCCTTCGGTTATTTTAAGAAATGTATTGGAAAATCCAGGATGGTATACGGCATACACACCATACCAAGCTGAGATTTCTCAAGGTCGTTTAGAAGCATTGTTGAATTTCCAAACAATGATTTCTGATTTGACTGGAATGGAATTGACGAATGCGTCTTTGTTGGATGAAGCTACTGCAGCTTCTGAAGCGATGATTATGTTCTACAACTCTCGTTCAAGAGCAGATATTAAAGCAGGAAAAAACAAATGTTTTATTTCAGAAAACTGTTTCCCTCAAACAATTGATGTTGTTGCGGGTAAGGCAAAAAATTTGGATATAGAATTAGTTGTTGGAAATCCTTCCACTTTTGTTGCTTCTGATGATTTTTTCGGAGCAATTATTCAATATCCAGATGTTCAAGGAACTGTTAGCGATATTGCACCAATCATTTCCAAATTACAAGCAGCTGGAGTTCAAGTTGCAGTTGGAGCAGATTTGTTGTCTCTAGTGTTATTGAAATCTCCTGGGTCGTTAGGAGCCGACGTTGTGTTTGGTTCTTCGCAGCGATTTGGAGTTCCAATGGGATCTGGTGGACCTCATGCCGCATACTTTGGTGCAAAAGATGATTACAAACGCCAAATGCCTGGACGAATTATTGGTGTTTCAATCGATGACGATCAAAATACGGCATTTAGAATGGCATTGCAAACGCGTGAACAACATATCAAGCGAGGAAATGCAACATCAAATATTTGTACTGCCCAAGCACTATTAGCTGTTATGGCAAGTATGTATGCAGTGTATCATGGACCTAAAGGAATGCGAACAATTGCTGAACACGTTCATTCATTGGCTGCAAAAACTGCAAATGGTTTAAAGCAAATGGGAATTGAGGTTGGAAGTGATGTCTTCTTCGATACTGTTTGGGTAAAAGGAATTGATGCTGCAAAAGTGAAAGTAATTGCAGAAAAAAACGAATTGAACTTCAACTATTTGAGCGCATCTGAATTGACAATCAATTTTGGAGAACCTCATACTTTAACAGAAGTAAACGCAATCTTAAATGTATTGGCTGAGGCAACAGGTAAATCTGCTGTTTCGGTTTCTGAAGATTCTGAATCTAACTTGGAAGCTGGAGTATTGAGAACAGACGCGATATTGACACACCCAACTTTTAACAGATTCCATTCAGAATCGAAAATGATGCGTTATTTGAAACGCTTAGAGAACAAAGATTTGTCTTTGGTGCACAGTATGATTCCATTAGGTTCATGCACCATGAAATTGAATGCAGCGTCAGAATTGATGCCGATTACAAATCCACAGTTTTCAAAAATTCATCCGTTCGCACCGTTCGATCAAGTTCAAGGATACCATGAAATGTTCCGTGAATTGGAGAAAGACTTATGTGAATGTACTGGATTTGCTGCAATGTCACTTCAGCCAAACTCTGGTGCTCAAGGCGAATACGCAGGGTTGATGGTGATGAAAGCGTATCACGAATCAAACGGAGATTTCAATAGAAATATAATGTTAATTCCTTCATCAGCGCATGGAACAAACCCGGCATCTGCAGTAATGGCAGGATTTGAGGTTGTTGTAACAGGTTGTGATGACAAAGGAAATATTGACGTGGAAGAATTGCGCCAAAAAGCGACCGAGTTGAAAGATACTTTGGGTGGAATTATGGTAACTTATCCTTCTACTCACGGTGTTTACGAGGAAAGCATTAAAGAAATTACTTCTATCATTCACGAAAATGGTGGACAAGTTTATATGGACGGTGCGAATATGAATGCTCAAGTTGGATTAACAAATCCAGGTAATATTGGAGCTGATGTTTGTCACTTGAACTTGCACAAAACATTTGCCATTCCTCATGGTGGTGGTGGACCTGGAATGGGACCAATTGGAGTAGCAAAGCATTTGGCGCCATTTTTACCTGGTTCTCCTGTGGTAAAGGCAGGAGGAGAAAAAGCGATCAACGCGGTTTCTGCAGCGCCTTATGGATCGGCATTAATTTTATTGATATCGTACGGATACATCAAAATGCTTGGAGCAAAAGGATTGAGAGAATCAACTGAAATGGCAATTTTGAATGCAAATTACATTGCAGCATCGTTAAAAGATCATTACGGAATTTTGTATTCTGGAGTTAACGGAACAGTTGCACATGAAATGATTTTAGATTGTCGTGATTTTAAACGTACGGCTGAGGTCGAAGTTGCCGATATGGCAAAACGATTGATAGATTATGGTTTCCACGCACCAACGGTTTCTTTTCCAGTAGCTGGAACATTAATGGTTGAACCAACAGAAAGCGAAGACAAAGAAGAATTAGACCGTTTCATTGAAGCAATGATTTCTATCCGTCAAGAGATTAGAGACATCGAAGAAGGAAAAGCTGATAAAGAAAATAATTTATTGAAAAATGCACCTCACACAGCAGATTGCATTATCAATCAAGAATGGAATTATCCTTATTCGCCGAAACAAGCTGCTTACCCTGTTTCTTACTTAAACGATTGGAAATACTGGGTGCCAGTTAGACGTATCGATAACGCTTTTGGAGATAGAAACCTAGTTTGTACTTGTCCAAGTGTGGAGAGCTACAACACTGTCTTAGCTTAACAGTAAAGAAATAAATAGTAACCGTCATTTACTCTTGTAGATGACGGTTTTTTCGTTCCACATATCCAAACATTTTACCTTTTATCATTTTCTACTCATAGTTTTAAAGGGATTGAAATGAATTGATTAACTTACGATAAAAAAACATGATACTTTCAACAACTGAAACAATTCCAAATAAACAAATAACTGAAGTATTGGGAATTTCTCGCGGAAGCACAGTTCGTGCACGTAATTTCGGACGCGATTTTATGGCAGGAATAAAAAATCTAGTCGGTGGAGAAATAGATGAATACACTAAATTACAAGCACAATCGCGCGAAGAAGCCATAGAAAGAATGATAAAAGATGCCGAACGCTTGGGCGCAGATGCAATCGTTAATGTGCGTTTCGCTACCAGCGTAATTATGCAAGGTGCTTCCGAAATTTTAGCGTACGGAACGGCTGTTAAATTAAGTTAGTATGGTTGGAATTATGATTGCAATTGCTATCCAAGCGAGTATCTTTTTATTGTTTTTAGGGGCTTTGATTTATGTGATTGTAAGACGAATAGAAAATAAAAGGAATGAAACTTTCGAGGATAGGGATAATTGATCTGTCTGAAAAAAGACGCTAGGAATTGAGATTAAACAACGGACAATTAATTAGGAAATAAACCGTAAATTGTCGTCATAATATTTTCAATAACCATAAAGGATGTCCAGCGATAAACTTAATATTAGGGTAGATTGGCAAAGCGAAATGAATCGTGTTGCAACGCGTTATCATCTCATTGGATCCTGGGTTGCAATAATTTTAAATCCTCTTTGGTTTGTTGCCGATTATTTTACGATTCCGGAGTTCTGGGAAAATTTCCTGTTCGTTCGGCTTTCTGTTTCTGCAATTACCCTTTTAGCATTTTTAGTAAGAAAACGAATTAATCTAAGTTCAGAATTGTTAATTGCAATTCCCCTTTTAGGGATTTCAATTCAAAATGCTTACATGTGGAGTGTTATGGATATCCCCACTCTGCAAAAGCATGCCTTTGCCTATTTGGCGGTAATCATAGCTGCGGGAATGCTGGTGCTCTGGAAACCTATTTGGACAATTGTTGTTTTAATTCTTTCAGTTTTAGCAAATTGGTTCTTTTTTCACTATTTCAGTGTTCTTTCTGTAGAGGAAATTTTGATTAACGGAGGCTTACTGGTTTTAACTGTTGGCATAATATCCGTTGTTCTTATTCAGTCTCGTTATGCATTGACCAAGAAGGAGATTATTGCACGATTGGCACTTGTAGTCACAATTGATAAATTGGAAGTTCAAAAAGAACTCATCGAAGAAAAAAACAGAGAAATTACCTCCAGTATAAATTATGCACAACGTATACAAAGTGCCATTTTACCAGGTTTGGATGAGATTTCAAATGCTTTTCCTCAATCTTTTGTATTGTACAAACCAAAGGATATAGTGAGTGGAGATTTTTACTTTTTTACAAGTAAGCACAATTTAAAATTCATTGCAGCTGTAGATTGCACAGGTCACGGAGTGCCAGGAGCATTCATGAGTATGATTGGAGCAGAAAAGTTAGATGAAAGTGTGGAATTTAGTTCTGATACATCTGAAATATTGAAAACATTGAATACCGGAATCAAAACTTCATTGAAGCAGTCAGACGTGAATGACGATGCAACTCGAGACGGAATGGACTTGGCGCTGTGTTCAGTAGACACTGAAACGAGAGTTGTTAATTATTCGGGTGCGAATAGACCCATTTGGATAATTCGAAAAGGAGCTTCAGAAGTTGAAGAAATCAAGGCGACCAAAAAAGCAATAGGAGGATTTACTGAATTTTCTCAAACATTCGAAAGTAGCACGATTCAATTACAGGAGGGAGATACGTTTTATTTATGCTCAGACGGATACGCGGATACATTTAATGGAATTACGGGAAAGAAAATGAACACCAAGCGTTTCAAAGAATTACTCATAGAAATTCAACCACTAACCATGATTGAACAAAACGAACATCTTTCTAATTTCCTTAACAACTGGAAAGGAAATGAAGACCAAGTGGATGATATTTTGGTTATTGGAATTAGAATGTAAGTTTTAAAAGCTAAAAACCATTCTCATTTATATAATTACATTCAATTTAGCCTAGGTATAACTACGTAAATGATTCATTCGTCTTGTGTTTTTCGCTAATTGTTGATTTTACTTTTATTAGATTTAATTTATAATGAAAAACGTAGTATTATGAAGACAAAAAATAAATTAGATAAAATAAAAGGGGGAATAGTGATCGCAATTTTTATATCCGGATTACTATTTTTTAATATAACATTCAAATGTGAGCTCAATTCCGAAAATATTCCGCACACAATAATGACACGAATAAAATAATGTTAAACGAATTAAAAATCCCAATGAGAATTGGGATTTTTTTGTTTTTAGGGATTAAAACCAGTGGAAATTAATCATTTATTGCTCAATGTAGTTCAATACTTCTAGTTCAATATAAGTAGTTCTACGTAATCTTTTTTTTAAGCGATTGATTTTTAAAAATAGTCGAAGGAAGAGCGGTAAATTTGGTAATGAACCATGAAAAAGACAATTATGAATCGCATTAATTTACAATTTTTAAAAGACTCTCTCATAGTAGTATTGTTTCTAATAAGTTTTACGATTTACACTTCTTATACCTTGTATGAGAATTTTAACGTTGAGACGGTAGCGTCGAATTTTATTCGATAGACACGATTAGAAATTGAAGTTTTTGTAAATCAGAATCGTTCGTTGTGGTTCGTAAATTTTTTCAAATAGGTAGGTTTAGGTTTAGGTAAAAAAAATCCCGATTAAGAATTAATCGGGATTTTTTAGTGTAAATGTATTTGTTACAAACCAAAAGCGGCTTTAACCTTATCTACGTAATCTAATTTCTCCCAAGTAAACAATTCCACCTCTTTGGTAATTACTGTTCCGTCAGGAGCTTTAAATGTTTTTGTTACAATTTCATTTTTTCGTCCCATATGTCCAAAAGCTGCTGTTTCAGAATACATCGGATTTCTCAATTTCAAACGTTGTTCAATGAAGTATGGACGCATGTCAAAAATCTCAGATATTTTCTTTGCGATATCACCATCTTTCATATCAATTTTGGATGTTCCGTAAGTGTCAATAAACAATCCACACGGTTCAGCAACACCAATTGCATAGGAAACTTGAACCAAAACTTCATCACACAATCCAGCAGCAACCATGTTCTTTGCAATGTGGCGAGTTGCATATGCAGCAGAACGGTCAACTTTTGATGGATCCTTTCCAGAGAAAGCACCACCACCGTGTGCACCTTTTCCACCGTAAGTATCTACAATAATTTTTCTTCCTGTTAATCCAGTATCTCCGTGAGGACCTCCAATTACGAAAATTCCAGTTGGATTGATGTGGTATTGAATGTTATCCGTAAACAATGCCTGTAAATTTGCTGGCAATTTTGCTTTAACACGTGGAATAACAAGATTGATAATATCTGATTTGATTTTTGCTAACATTTCAGCTTCTGTTGAGAAGTCATCGTGTTGCGTAGACACAACGATTGTATCAATACGTTGAGGAACATTGTCATCAGAATATTCGATTGTTACCTGTGATTTAGCATCAGGACGTAAATACGCAATAACTTCTGGCTCGTTTCTTCTTATTTCAGAAAGTTCTTGCAGAATTTTATGTGCTAAGTCCAATGCCAACGGCATGTAATTTTCTGTTTCTTTTGTAGCATAACCGAACATCATACCTTGGTCACCAGCACCTTGTTCTTCCGGGTTTTTACGATCAACACCCTGATTGATATCAGAGGATTGTTCATGAATAGCTGATAGAATACCACAAGAGTTCGCGTCGAACATGTATTCTGATTTCGTATATCCAATTCTTCGAATCGTCTCACGTGCAATTGATTGAACATCTAAATACGTATTTGTATTTACCTCTCCAGCCAATACTACTTGTCCAGTTGTTACCAATGTTTCACACGCTACTTTCGATGTTGGATCAAAAGCCATGAAATTATCAATTAACGCGTCTGAAATTTGATCAGAAACTTTATCTGGGTGCCCTTCCGATACTGATTCGGATGTAAACAAATATGACATAAAATATTTCTATTAAGTTATGGAAAGCACGAAAGTAGTAAAATTAATTGGTTTGATTATTCTCAACTTTGTGAACAGTTTTACTTTTTTTGCAACAAGTAATTAGTGTTGTTTAATATACCCTTTTTCATTTTCATCTATTTTGAAAATCCAAGTGTAATATCCGATAAAGTGTGAACTGTAAAATCCTTGCGTTGTGTACTTGGATGAGGGTATGTAAACACGATGATTTGTCAATAATCCTCCCACTTTGCTTTGAGGTGCAACACCATCTAAAAGGCAAGGTGATTTGTACTTTTCAGCTTTAAAGTTATCGCCGTATTGCCAAATTTCTCCCCATTCATTCATGTCTATACTTCCTGCTGAAGCATTTTCAGGTGCAATAATATAGAATCCACCAAAATTTATTTTTCCTCGAAGTTGCTCAATAATTCCAAGCGCGTATGCATAACCCATACTATGCGCAACAATATACAAAGTGTCATTCGAAGAAACATTCGGTAATTCATTAAAAATTTGGTGTAAATTTCGACCAGCTATTTTCCCATTCTTTTCACGTTCCTTAAAGCCAATTTTATTTGGTTTTAGATTAAATAGGTCAACAGTTTTCTTTTTAGAATCGAACCACAATGTTTTCCAACTATTTACGGTAGTTTCCTTGCAAACATGACGTTTACTATTGAAACAACGCTCTGGGTAAATTGAGGCTAGAGCGCTGAAATTAACTAGACTTCTGTGGTTTGAAGTTGAAACCGAAAAATGGCCGTCTGCATAATAGGTTTCTGTAGGATTAATTCGTTTTTTAAATAAATCATCCATCTGATTCCATGGATTCCAATAATCGTATCTATCAAAGGTGTACACTTTGTTGTTGGAGTTCGGAAATTCCAAACCATTTTTTTGAATGTCCTTGAAATTTTCTTCGAAAGTATGGCTTGTAGATGTAGGGCGGTAACCGTTTACGAAGAGCAGAATTCGTTTTACCGGGTCTTTTAATTTAAGCTTTTCTGTAATATCAACACCAAGGTGATTGAACACTTTTTGCCCTAAAGGTTCACCTCTTTCTGAATAATAATTAAAGACCATGTAGTGGCTTTGGGCTTTCTCACTATAGTGAAGCGAATCCACAGTTAAACTATCTGAGTCTGAAATAAATTTACAATTTGAACCTCCTTCTATATCTTGTACAATTGAAAAATAAAGAACACACTTTCGCTTTTTTAAATACCAATTTTCGCCTCTTTTTACTACCACCTCTGATCCTAGGTTGTTTTCCTGTAATTTTGAAATAACATTGTTATTTCGGATTTCTTTTTTGGCATTGTTTAATGACATTCCATTCAAATCTTTAAGAAGACCATCATTTACCTCAAACATAGAATACCCCTGGTTTATGACTAAAAACAAAAGTATGTAGACTGTAAGGAAACCGCCAAAGTTCACAATCCTAATCATTAACCGAACCAATCGGTATTTTGCAAATCCAGTTCGCCACATTGCGACTAACTTTCTACGCAATAGAATAGAGAGCAAGAAGAAAACTATAAAACTAATTAGATGTAATACAGAAATAAGTTGTCCGAAAACAGAAAATACTGTGTAATAAAAGAAGTTGTCAATTTCTAAGTAAACAGAATATTGGTTTTTTTTGAAAGGTCGATTTATTGAGTTCATTAAACTCGTAGAAGTGAATATGATGTTTCCATCTTGATCTTCTTTCCAGAAATAAAAAGCAATAATTCCATTGTTTGTTTGTACATCTTCGTAGTCATCATACATGGAATATGAATCGACACCAGCACGAAGTGCTTCCCATTGTTTCTGGGTTAAATGAGTTCCAAAATTAATATCCATCAGGTTTGATGTCGTGCCTTCTTCAGGTCCGTTTTCTTTCCAAGAATCATTCAACGAACCGATTCCAAATCCCAATTGTTGTGCAATTGCATAATACATTTTGGCAAGGTCCTGTTCTTTGATGAATCCAACCGATTTGTTTCGAACCATATATCCTCCTAAATCTTCGTCAACAAATCCATCAGCAATGAAAAGGTAGATGGCTTTCTTAGAAGCATTTGGATTTTTTTCAAAATAGAGATCCCGAATATTTGTCATTTGATCAGTATATCTATCGTGAGCTTTACTTGGGTTGTTTAATGTCTTATTTTCAATGTCATTGGAAGAAAATTTCGAATGAACCGTTACCGAAAAAGAAAGTCCTGCTTGACTATAAATGGTGTTTAAATAGTTGACGAGACTATCGCTAATTAAAGCCGTTTTTGTCAGTGGAACAATGATTAAATTTTCCTTTTTTGGAGTGTACACTTGTACATTGAGCTTACCCACTAATTGATCTGAGTAATGTACTTCTAGTAAATAGTCCTTTTTTCTTCTTGGTAAGATCAATGATACGGTATCACCTTGTAATTGAATTGAATCAACGTATAGATTTCTATTACCAGCTTTGAAAACGAGCTTTTCAAGTTGAATGGATTTTTTATTATGAATGACGAAGCGAACTTTATCGCTGCTTCTATATCCTGTAGACTTAAAAGGAACTGTATAATTAAGAGAATTATTAAATTTTATAAGTTCATAGTCTTCTTTGAATTCAGGTATATCTCCTTTATCAAAGCCGAAAGACTGTTCATTTGAAGCTATAAATTCGACAAATACCTTATTCGCAACCTGACCAAATGAATGGAACTGGAAGAAAATAGACCAAAAAAGTATTGATATTTGAATGATGCGATTCACTCTTTATTTTATTTGTTACAAATGTAAAACCATTGAGCTGATTACGGATGATTTTAAAAAAATAAAACGACAAAAAATGTCGTTTTATTTTAATATGATTATTTCATTCCTCCTGGCTTACAACAAGCGGGCAAAGCTGCTACTGATTTAGGATTTGCTTTCATTTTATCCGCATCATACCCGGTTTCTGAAACCACTTTTTTTATTTCTTCCAAACTGATTTTTTTAGGATTGAAATGCACAGTGATTTTTTTATCGACCAAATTTAATTCTGCAAATTTGACCCCTTTTGTGTAATTAAGCGTTTCCTCTAACCGCGTTTTACATGAACCGCATTCTGCAGAGGTTTGAATTGTTGCTTTTCCTGTTGTTGATTCTTGTGCGTAAATAGTTCCTGCGAACGTTAAAGCAAGAATGAATAATAAGTGTTTCATAATTTTTATTTTTTAAATTGTTATCAATAATCGTGCATTTTTAGTGGTCGTGTCCATCTTTTACTAATGAATGAACCTCTTTTTCTTCTTTTTGTTTGATGGAGAAACGAACTCCTGCGTAAACGTTTACCCCAATAATTGGGGCCCAAATGCGCGTAGCATTGAAAGTTGGACTGAATGGATTTTCAGCGTCAATAATTGGATTCTTTTGCGTGTAATTCGTTAAATTTTCCCCACCAACATAAAAATCCCAACGTTTGTAAACATGTGTAATTTGGGCATTTACCATTGGATAAGTTTGACTTAAATGGTCTTCCGAAATGGAACCATCAGGCAGCATCACATCTGGTAAACGTGATTCACCGAAAACAGAACCAGTCACATCAAATTCCCAACGTTTGTTTCGTGTTTTGTAACCAATGTTAACAAAGCCACGGTGATTTGGAACCATTACTTTTTGTTGCACTATCCCACCATAATTTGCCTTTACGTCTAGATACTTGTATGCCATTCGAACGTCAATCTGTTGAATTGGAGAGAAGGCGAATTCACCTTGTAAACTATGAGAAAATGATCTTCCCGAAACGTTTTTGAATTCGACAGCATTGAAGTTTTCGTCTCGGTCAACAATCATTTGGTTTTCAAATTGAGTGTAATAATAGTCAATTGTCACTGTGGCTTTGTTACCGAATAGTTTGAATTCTTGCATCAAACTTCCACCGATATTCCATGATATTTCAGGACTTACCGCTAGTGGTGGAATCCATGTTTGCGATGTAGCTAACAATGAAATATTGTCAATCATGTAGTTTGGAACACGCCATCCGCGACCTACAGTAAATCGGACATCTGTGCGTTCAGTGAGAATGTATTTTAAATGCAAGCGTGGAGAAAATTGAAAATTGTATAAATTATGGTAATCACCTCGGGCACCAACTACGGCTGATAAACGGCTTCCGGTGTAACTGTATTCACCGAACACGCCTGGAACAATCTCTTCTCTGTCGTCGTTCAGCGAGTCCATTTGCTGGTTCATATTACTGTAAACTCCACTGAATCCAATTTTAAACTTATGGTCCGAAGTTTTGATGATTCCGTCATAAATAGCATTAATGTAGCCGCGTTTTTCTTCACCTGTGAAGGTTCTATTTCCGAATTTAGCTTCCACCGAATGGTATTTCACGTTGTAAACGACTCCAATAGAATGACCAGGTTTTTTCATGAAGAATCCGGTTTTCGCAAATAAATCAAGGTGCTTTGAATCTATGTTTACGCCAAAATAGTTATTCGTATCTTTTCTCACAGAACTAACCTGTCCTCCGTCTTTATTGTCTAAATAGGCGTTGAATCCAATTTGCGCTTCCATTTTTTTTCCTTGGTAATGGTAACGATTCATCAAAGCAAAGTTGTACCCCATTGGCATATCGCGGAATCCATCTTTGTTTCGATCAATTTCACCTGCTTGAGTTGAACCATGAACTAAAATTCCAGTAGACCATTTTTCGCCTAATTTGAAGCCTGAATTCATATTCACTTCAAATCTTCCCATCATATTACCGTATGCATTGAAGTAAAAACGTTCCATTTCCAGTGGTTTTTTTACTTCCATATTGACTAAACCAGCCATAGATTCGTATCCATTGACAACTGTCCCTGTTCCTTTCGTAATTTGGATGGATGAAATCCACGTTCCTGGCATAGAATTTAATCCAAAAGCACTTTCTAATCCTCGTAAATAGGGAATGTTCTCAAATTGCAACTGAGTATATATTCCCGCTAGTCCCATCATTTGAATCTGCTTTGCTCCTGAAACAGCATCTGTTATGTTTACATCAACCGATGCATTGGTTTCAAAGGATTCTGAAAGGTTACAGCATGCAGCTTTTCGCAATTCGCCCTCGCCAATTTCTTCTACGTGTAACGTTTTTAATCGTGAAATTGAATGTGTCCCTTTTTTGTAGGAAGCGACAACCTCCGGTAAAATTTGCTCGGAATACAAAATGACTTCAAAGGATATAAATCGATCTTGTTTGTCTACAACAATGGTATCTGAATAAAACCCCATAGCCGAAAACACAAGCGTATCAGGCAATTCTTTTGGAAGAATGATTTCAAATTTACCGTCCTCATTGGTAATGACACCACGATTTGCATTTAAAAGTCTGACACGCGCGCCGTATATGGCTGATTTTGATAAGTTGGAGGAGCCGTAAACGATTCCTTTTACTTGCGCATTGATTGTGTTTATGAGCAACACACAAATTAATGCGGTGAATAATTTTTTCATGTAAGTTATTTTATAATATGTAAGTATTCAATTCTAAAAAAGAAGAGAATGGAATCATATTATAAAAACCTGATGCTGAATGAGTATGTCCTTTCCAGTCCTTTTGGGTGGTGGATTGACATATTTTTTGGTGTAATAGTCTTCTTGGCTTTCGTGTAAAACGAATTCAAAAGAAAACGTATTTTCTACGGAGACACAAGTTGGAATTTCAATCGAAGGATCGTTGTAAAAATCAAGGTCGATTTTATAGAATTCTGTTTGATCGTTGCAGCAATCTTTTTCTTGTTGTTCTTTCTCAACCGAACAGCATGTCTTTACATGTTTTGCCTCTTGGTGTTTACTTTCGCAATGATCGTCTGCGGTTTTTACAAAGTAAGAAGTCCAAACACCATCTTCTTGACAAATGTGCTTAAAAACGTTCACGCCAACATTTCCTACAAAGAGTAGGAGCAATCCTGTAATAATGAATATGGATTTTAAACTTTTCACTGGTACAAATATAAATCAATCAAATGAGAATATAAATTCAATATTGGGTGCATTCTTGGATTGTTTGTTTTAATTTTGTTAAAAAATCAATTAATATGAAGGTTCCAGTTACAGTTTACGCAGAAATGACTCCAAATCCATCTACGATGAAGTTTGTGGCCAATAAACATTTGTTGGGAACTGGGGATTCAGCAGAATTTCAATCTAAAGCATCTGCAAAAGGGTTTTCTCCTTTGGCTGAAGAGTTGTTTAACCTGCCATTTGTAAACGGAGTATTTATCGCCTCAAATTTTATTACTGTAACTAAAACAGACAATTTATCTTGGGATTTCATTACTATGGAATTACGTGAATTTATACGCGAGTATTTATCCGAAGGGAAAGAAGTGTTGATCCAAATGCCAGCAAAGAATGCTCCAGTAGAAACGAATGACAATAAACCGGTGAAGGTTTTTGCTGCTTCGGAATACGATGATGCAATTTGTGATTTGTTGGATGAATATGTTCGACCAGCAGTTGAAAATGACGGTGGAGCAATTGATTTTCGAGGATACGAAAACGGTGTAGTGACTGTAGTTCTGAAAGGCTCGTGTTCAGGATGTCCTTCTAGCACTGCAACGTTGAAAGGTGGTATTGAAAGCCTTTTGATGCAACATCTTCCTGAAGTAAAGGAAGTTGTAGCCGAAAACGGCTGATAACTAATGCTCTTATACTCAAGCGGCCCTAAAAAGCTATGCTCAGGAAATCGAGCTTGTTGCGGTAGCTGAGCCTGTCGAAGCTACAACCAACTAAACATTCCTTCCAAATCGTCCTTCTTAACCCATTGTCCCATTTTTTCCAGCAATTGTGCTTTTAAAGCTTCAATGGTATAAACATCTTTTGATTTTCCCGCATATTCTAACTTCGCCATTTCAGGTGACATGGCTTTTACTTCTTTCGCAAAATAAACCATACTTCCGTTTTCCGTTGCTAAACCAAGAATTGTACCTGGTAATCCGTTGAATCCTTCCGGACCTACAGATGGAACCACTTCAGAACAGAACCATGCATAAACACGAGTGGTGTCATTCATTTCCCACATAGCTTTGTGACATAAATAACCCGCTATTTCTCGCTTGCTGCCCATCATTTTCCATGTTCGGTGGCTCAATGTATCTTGTACTATTGTTTCGGTTCCCCACATATCCAAAACAGCTGTTTTTTGATTCTTAGCAGTGTTATTGTACACCTTATTGTGAGTGGTCAAAAACTTCATAAAGCCTTGTTCAACTTCACCACTTTCAATAGGAGTAAAGGCAGAAAGCGTATCATTGAATAACAATTCAAATTGCTCCACTTTTGGTTTCATATCGTCTTTTAAGAAACGTTTAACACGGTCATTGTCTTTATACAATGACAAAAGATTCACTCTTCGTTCATAGACGATTCTACCAGAAGTGATTTGAGCGTATGTTGTGCTACTGAATATGATCAGTGCACAAGTTGCGATAAGTTGTTTAATGCCAGCCATGTTGATCTTCTTCTTTAGTTTTGTTATTATTAAAACGATACGTCAATTTCAATAAGAAATAACGCGAAATAATTGTTGTTCTATAATCAGTGATTATATTACCGTTCACCTGACGTGAAGCACTGATGTTTTGGTTGAAGATGTCATTCCCTTGAATTGCAAGTACTAAATTCCCTGTTTTTAAGAACGACTTACTGAACTCTGCATTTAAAATGAAGTATTCTATATTGTAGAATCCTTCCCCTTTTTGCGCGTTCTTATTGTATGTACCATCCACACCAATCGTAAACCCGTGAGGTAATCTCCAAACAACATCCACTCCATAAGCTTGGTTCGTAAATGGATTATTTGAAGCTGC
This sequence comes from uncultured Flavobacteriales bacterium, assembly GCA_913059205.1. Taxonomy (GTDB): domain Bacteria; phylum Bacteroidota; class Bacteroidia; order Flavobacteriales_D; family Crocinitomicaceae; genus UBA4466. The sequence continues at coordinate 5,188 of CAJXRM010000042.1, read as the reverse complement.
ACTTAATGAGCTCACCGGATTGTTGTATGTATAACTTCCATTCAATGTAATTTCTAATGAATCCCATCTAAAATCAAGATCCATTTGACCTGTAATAGCAAAGTTATCCGTTGTATTTTTTTCTGTATTAATGTAGCTGATATATCTATTAAAGGAAGAATTCAAGTTTGGTTTTAACGTAATGATTTGTTTGTAAAGTGGCAACCCTGCTCCCGCATAAATTACAGCGTACATTGTACCGTCAGTATTTACTGTTTGAGAAATGGCACGACCAAAATTATCGTAGACAGTAGAGTTTGTAAAACCATCGTCAGTTAAGTTTAAAAGTCCTCCTGCATACACATATCTTCCAGTCATTGCTTGCCACGTATTAAAGTTAATACGGATGTTATGCGCATAGTTTGGAGTCAAGTCAGGATTACCAATTTCAATTCTATTTGGATTTGAGTTGTCAGGAACTGGCTGCAGGTCATTAATTGATGGCTGACTTGAACTTGTTGTGTAATCAAAAGAAAAACGCTTGCTTACACTCGGCTTAAACTCATAACGGAAGGTAGGTAGAACATTGGTAAAGTTCTGTGGTGTTTGAACACCTGTGATAATGTTATTATTATCAATATCTATGTTTCTTACTTTTGCTCCACCACTAATTGTATGTTTTGGAATTTGGAAAATTAACTCAATCCCTCCTCGATGTTGTTGGCGCGTACTTTCGAATATGTTCGATAAATCTGAACGAAAGTCTGAGTACTCCGTGGCATTGAAATCATATGTTTCCTTTTTTTGCTTGCTTAACCCAAATTCGTATAAATATTGAAATTCGAGTTTGAGTTTCTTTCCAAGTGGTTCAATATAAGTAGCCGTTGCGTAATGATTTTGTGAACTATTGTCGTTGTCTTTACGTTGATCTACTATAGAATCGTATAATGGTGTAAATATACGCGTTGTTGTATTTAAATTCCCATCCGTTTTGTTGTCAGAGAAATCAACATCGTATCGAACTTCCAATTCTCTTTTTTTCTTTTTGAAAAGACGATTGATTCGAACCATTCCATTTAGCCCAATTCCCGTTGAATTATTATTATTTCCAACAGTTGTTTGAAGAGATTGAATTTGATCGTTATTGATGAAGGTCGTTAAATCCGAATTATCGTCACTTGCGATATCATAACTGAAAGAAGGTCTAATTTCCAGAGTCGTTAATGAATCCAACGGTGCTTTGAAATTAAAATTCACATTATGGGATTGGTTTCGTGTAAAATTACGCGTCGAATCATCTGTGAAATAGGTCGTATCTGTAAGGTAATATTGAGAACGACTTGCAGAAGTAGCCTCTAACTGTGTGTTGTAATAGGAATAATTGAAACCAATTTTTGCACCTTTATTTTTCCCAATTTTATCAGAGTAGTATGCGCCGGCTTTAAACGTTTGAGGAATACCACTTGTATTACTTGTATTTTCTTCCCAAGGCATCGAGTTAGCTCCTTTCTCATTGCCTAGGCCAAACTTGTTTAAATCACCACGTCCAAAACTAGATCTCGGGGTATTTGTAGTAAGGGCAAAAACTGAAACCTTTTTTGCTCCTTTGAAATAGCTCAAAAGTAATTCTCCCTCATAAAATGGATTTGTACCAACTTTTCCATTGATAGGAGTAAGAGCAAAATCTGACGCTCCCGATACCCGTCCGAAATAGCCTTTTTTGGCATCTTCTTTCAGCCTTAAATCAAGTACTTTTATTTTATCCTCGCTACCACCAATTCCTTGGTCGTTTTCTTTTTCGTATAGTTCAACAGTTTGAATTCCATCTGCCGCTAAATTTTTGGTAGCAATGGTCGGATCTGATCCGAAAAACTCATCACCATCTACTAAAACTTGATCAATAGCTTGTCCTTGTGACGTGATTTTACCGTCTTTATCAACACTAAGTCCAGGTAGCTGTTTAAGTAAATCCTCTACAACAGCTCCTTCATGAACTTTAAAAGAATCAGCAACGTAGACTAATGTATCTCCACGATAATAAATAGGATTTCTATTGGCATAAATAATAACCTCTTCAATTTCTTGCGATTTACCCGCCAACTTTACACTAGGAATGTCAATAGTTGCATTGTCAGCATGCCCGAACATGTAATAGATTTTATCATCATATCCTTTGCTTTCTATAATTAGCGAAAAAGTGTCAATTTCAAACCCTTTCAAATTAAAGCTTCCATCAGACTTTGTTCTGTCAAAACCTAAAATAAGTGAATCCTTCATTCGAACGGCCATAACCATGGCATTTGGAAGTGGGCGGACTCCGGTAGAATCGTGTACAACTCCAGTTACTTTCATTTCTTGTGAATTGGCAAAAGGTGCCACGCAACATGTAAGTAGTACAAGTAAAAAAGGTAAAAATGTTCTCATAATTAAATCGTCTAAAGTTTTGACTTTAACCAGAACAAAATTACATGTAATACATGCACAATTCCCTTATAAAATGTTAAAAGGTAAAATTGGTGTGTTAAAGGCGATTAAAGGCAATAAAAGCTGATTAGCGGGTTTGGGCAGAAACGAGTATTTGATATACAAAGCCTTGCTCATCATCCAATGTCCTAAAGTCAACTGTCAGAGGTGCTCCAATCATTTTCATTTCATTTAGCTGAAGTTTTTTAATCGTGGATGTCATCATTTGAACGACTAAAGAAGATGTATAACCATTGATATTATCTTCTCCAACGATTAAATACAAATACGGTGCTTCACTCACGAATCCTCGAAAGGTTGTAGTGTATTCCCCTGTTTGATTAATAACATCTAGTGCGCGTTGAATACTACAATCGTGTTTATCCACTAATCTGAAGGAATTGTAATCCAACTCTTCCTCATAATAAGCTGTTCGCATTTTAGTGGCTATCGGTTTTTCATTTTTATCGTAGTATGAAACTCTTTCTGAAAATGAGAGAGTGTCTTTGGCAGAATATTCGAACAATTCTCGAGTGGCGAACTTTTTATTGTTTTCAATGTAAAACACATTAGAACAAATACTTTGAGAGGAAGAATTTGTATAATGTTCAATCATTTTCACAACTGCATTATTTGAGTCGATGAACAATTCAACGTCAACGGAAGCTCCATCTGCTCGTGAATAAAATAAACTATTCCCTTTTTGTAAATTTTTATTGGCATCTATTTTTGCCATTTTTGCTTCAAAGGCTATTTCTTCTTTATTGGCAACGTATTCTTTGTTTTTTTCTGTTGCTTCATCTTTTACTTCAGTAGTTTCATTACCACACGATTGCAAAAAAGTTAATGCGATAACGGCTAAAGCGATAAAGGATAGGATTCTTAAGTTCATATGCTTGTTTATTTAAAAGATGTAATTCTCTTGCTAACAAAAGTAACAAGAATTCGAGGCATGAATTAAGATTTTCTTAGAATATCTTAATTTTCCTTTGCAATTCTAGAAACTTAGCGTATCTTTGCACAGCTGTTAGCAATAACAGAATATATCGCGAGATGGAGCAGTTGGTAGCTCGTCGGGCTCATAACCCGAAGGTCGTCAGTTCGAGTCTGGCTCTCGCTACAAAGAAAAAAGGTTGTCTCATGACAGCCTTTTTTCATTTAAAATTGATTGTTATATGGCATTTTCAGAACTCGGTCTTCCTAAAGAATTGTTAATCGCGATTGAAAAAGAGGGATATGAACGTCCATATCCTATCCAAATGGAAACGATTCCTGCAATTATTAACGGAAAAGACTTGTTGGGAATTGCAAAAACGGGATCTGGTAAAACAGCTAGTTTTGTCTTGCCAATCATATCAACGATTCGAAAACGAAAAACACTTAAAAATCGACATATCAATGTGCTGGTAATTGTACCAACGCGTGAGTTGGCGATTCAAATTGAAACCGTATTCAAACTTTTTTCTCGATCGCTTCCAGAAAAATTAAAAACACTTGCCGTTTATGGAGGGGTTTCTATTAATCCGCAAATGATCGCTTTACAAAATGTAAATATTTTGATTGCAACCCCTGGTCGATTAATAGAATTGGTAGAATCTAAAGCTGTGCATTTGGATCAAGTTGAAACTTTGGTATTAGACGAAGCGGATAAGTTATTGAATCTGGGGTTCAAAAAAGAAATGGATTTCATTATTCGTTGTCTTCCAGTTAAACGCCAAAACTTACTTTTTTCGGCCACATTGAATGAGGGAGTTGAGAATATTAGTCAACTTATTTTGAATGACCCTTGCGTAATTAAAATTGGCGTAGAAGAAAATGATATTGATGCTATTGTTCAAAAAGCATATACTGTTGAAGATTCTAAGAAGGGCCCTTTATTGAGATATCTGATTAAAGAAAGTGAATGGAAACAGGTGCTTATTTTCACTTCTTCAATATACAAAGCGGATAATGTTGCGGATAAATTGAGGAAAAATGGAATTGAAGCAACAGCAATTCATAGTAAGAAAAGTCAATTGGCTAGAAATACAGCTTTGGAAAAATTTAAGTCTGGCGATTTAAAAATTCTTGTTGCTACAGATCTACTATCGAGAGGAATTGACATATTGGAATTACCAGTTGTTATCAATTATGAGTTGCCTCGATCTCCAAAAGATTATGTACACCGAATTGGTAGAACTGGTCGTGCAGACAAATCTGGCGAAGCCATTTCATTAATCAGTCCTGATGAGGAACATCATTTCAAAATAATTCAGAAAAAGATGAAGAAGCAAGTTGATATTTTTTCTTCTATTGATTTAGTTTAACTACTTAATCTTTTTGCTTATTCACCTGACTTCCAGGACGTTTCCGTATTGCAGTATGATTCAGTTTGAACTCTTCCATGTCAATAACTCCATCTTTATTAGCGTCAATGCTTTCAAATGAAGGTGGAGCTGGTGGTGCAGCAGCAGACCGGTCGTCTTTAGCCATTTCTTCTGATTCTTCTCGAGAAGATGAAGGAGAATCCGCTGAGGATACTTTTTTAGGTGCTGCTCCTCTTGGCGGTGGTGAATTATTAAATTCTTTTTTGTCAATTTTTCCATCTTTGTTTTTGTCCAAATGTGAAAAATCTTGTTCAATATTTTGAGAAAAGCTAGTTGAATAGGAGAAAACTCCGATTACTATCATTGTGATTTTTAATGCGTTCATGGCGTAGAATTTTACTACTGTCTCTTATACACATCTGACGCTGCCGACGATCTAC
>CAJXRM010000041.1 GCA_913059205.1 uncultured Flavobacteriales bacterium | reverse complement strand
ATCTACACAGAGTAGATCGTCGGCAGCGTCAGATGTGTATAAGAGACAGATACAACATTATGCGATTAATCATACTTTCCCTTTTGTGTTTAACCGGACATTCAACTTTTTCGCAAAAGGACTCCATTTTTATACGATCAATTTATAACGAAGCACTTTCTAACGGTCGAGCTTATGAAGATTTAAGAAGTCTATGCAAAGATATTGGTCCACGCTTAACGGGCTCCTCAGAAGCAGAGATGGCGATTGAATGGGGCAAACTAAAAATGCAGTCGTATGGTTTTGACAAAGTTTATTTGCAAGAAATTCAAGTTCCACACTGGGAAAGAGGCACGAAAGAATCTGGCTGGATTAAAGAAAAAAACGGAAAATTATCTAAAGTAAATTTATTGGCCTTGGGCAGTTCAATCGGAACAAATGGATCTTTGCAAGGTGAAATTATTGTTTTCAACAGCCTTGATGAATTAAAAGCTTCTACTAAAGAAAAAGTTGTGGGTAAAATTGTCTTTATCAATGAACCTATGAATGAACAATACATCAATACATTTCGGGCATATGGAGGTTGCTATCCTGTGCGCGGAAATGGAGCAATTGAAGCATCGCGACTTGGAGCAAAAGCTGTACTAATTCGTTCTTTGGGATTACCAGTCGATGAGCATCCACATACGGGAACAATGAATTACGACGAAGGAGTTGAAAAAATTCCAGCTGCAGCTATTTCAACACAAGATGCTGAAAAACTTGCATCAATGGCAAAACAAGAAAATGTTCAATTCGTGTTAGAAATGGACTGCCGAGACTACCCTGAAGTGACTTCTTATAACGTTATAGGTGAAATGTCTGGTAAAACACACCCAAACAATATCATCACATTTGGCGGTCATTTAGATTCTTGGGACACGGGAGAAGGTGCGCATGATGATGGCGCAGGAATAGTGCATTGTCTTGAAGCACTTCGCATTTTGAAATCATTAAATTATGTACCAAAAAACACCTTGCGTGTTGTTTTCTTTATGAACGAAGAAAATGGAAATCGAGGTGGATTGACTTATGCGGATTGGGCAAAGTCTCAACCAAATGAAAACCATATTGCTGCTTTGGAAAGTGATCGCGGAGGTTTTTCTCCACGTGGATTTCATTGTGATGGTTCTGAAGATAATTTAAAACTACTCAAGTCCTTTGCCAAAGTATTTAAACCATACGAGCTCAGTGAATTTGAGAAAGGCGGAAGTGGCGTTGACATTGGACCGCTAAAAAAAGTTTTTCCAGAAATTGCGTTGTTTGGATTCGTGCCCGACTCACAACGATACTTTGATTTCCACCATGCTTCTAGCGATGTTTTTGAAAATGTAAATAAACGCGAATTGGAATTAGGCGCAGCTGCAATTTGTGCTTTTGTTTATTTGCTTGACAATAGACTCTAGACACATTAAAATCATCGATTTGGTTCAAACAAACACCACATTTGTTGATAATTTTTGTGCTTTCAACTATCTAGTCCCTTAAATTACATTAATTTTGCCCAAAATTGGGCGTTGGTAGAGACGTTTCATTTTAAATTGATAATAATCAAAAACAAACATTTATGGCTCAAGACATATTTGATAAAATCAAAAAAAACAGAGGACCATTAGGTCAATATTCTAAAGGTGTGCACGGTTACTTTACTTTCCCAAAGTTAGAAGGAGAAATTGGCAACAAGATGATCTTTAGAGGAAAAGAATGTTTAGTATGGTCAGTAAATAACTATTTAGGGTTGGCTAACCACCCTGAAGTTCGTAAAGCAGATGCTGACGCAGCAGCTGAGTGGGGATTAGCTTATCCAATGGGATCTCGAATGATGACTGGTCAGACAAGCATGCACGAGGCGCTAGAAGCTGAAATTTCTCAATTCATGGAGAAAGAAGACACGATTCTTTTGAACTTTGGTTACCAAGGAATGGTTTCTGCTATTGACTCTATGGTTGACAGAAATGATATTATCGTTTATGATAGTGAGTCTCACGCTTGTATCTTAGATGGTATGCGTTTACACGCAGGTAAGCGTTTCGTTTTCCAACACAACGACATGGAAAGCTTTGACAAGCAAATGGCCAGAGCTACTAAATTAGCTGATGCTCAAAATGGTGGAATCATGGTAATTACTGAAGGTGTTTTCGGTATGGCTGGTGACCAAGGTAAATTGAAAGAATTGATTGACTTTAGAAAGTCTGGGAAATACGATTTCAGATTATTTGTTGATGACGCGCACGGATTTGGAACTGTTGGTAAAACTGGACAAGGTGCAGGTGAAGAACAAGGAGTTCATGATGAAATCGACATTTTATTTGGAACATTTGCAAAATCAATGGCATCTATTGGTGCTTTTATTTGTGCTGAAGAACACATTGTAGAGTATTTACGTTACAATATGCGTTCACAAGTATTCGCTAAATCATTACCAATGCCGTTGGTTGTTGGAGCAAGAAAGCGTTTGGAATTATTGAGAGATCAACCAGAACACAAAGAAAAATTATGGACTATTGCTTCTACCTTACAGAAAGGATTAGTTGATTCAGGTTTTGATATTGGAGTAACGAATTCAGCTGTAACACCTGTTTTCTTGAAAGGAAACTTGGCCGAAGCAACTAATATGACATTCGATTTACGTGAAAACTATAACATTTTCTGTTCGATTGTGATTTACCCAGTTGTTCCTAAGGATGTGATTATGTTGCGCTTGATTCCAACTGCTTCTCACACGTTGGAAGATGTAAAATATACAATTGATACATTTGTTACTGTTAAGGCAAAATTAGACGCTGGAGAGTACAAATCAGAGGAAATGGCAACTGTTGAAGTTGATAAATAATTTCTGATCACACTATATTGAAACGCTCACTGAAAAGTGGGCGTTTTTTTTTTTAATTGAGCGGCGATTTAATTAAAATGGATTAGCTTAGTAAAAACATAACCTCCAAAATCAATGGAATTTACTTTAAAAACACGAATACCCGCCAAACCTAGTGAAGTGTATTCTTCGTGGTTAAATAGCGAAACTCATTCACGAATGACTGGTGGAGAAGCTGAAATTTCAGCTGAAATTGGAGCTAGTTTTACAGCCTGGGATGGATATATTGAAGGAGTGAATATTGAATTGGAACCTGACAAGAGAATAGTTCAATCATGGAGAACTTCGGAGTTTGAAGACAATGAAGAAGATTCTTTGGTTGAAATACTATTTGAAGAGCTGAACAACAATACAGAACTTACCCTTATTCATTCTAACCTTTCAGAAAGTGGAGAGCACTATAAAAAAGGATGGGAAGAGCACTATTTCGAACCCATGATAGACTACTTCAAGAAATAAAAAGATTTGAGCTTTCTATCTTATATCGTTGATTGTATCAGAAACTACAAGATTGTATTTATTCTTTTTGTTGTTTCCGTTTTAGTGCGAATTCCAACTTTAAATCGACCAATTTCAAAGCATCATGAATTTAATCTTGCCTTCTTTCTCATACCAATGGAAATATGGGAAAAAGATGGAATAACTGCCCATTCATTCGTTCCTCCATACACCTACTTCTCAGAAAATGACAAATACATTTCATCTCCAATTGGAGTTCAGGAAGGTATTAAAAATGGAAAAAATTACTACTTATCATTTTCATCTTTCTCCTACCTTCTGCCCTACTTTTTATTTCAAAGTTTACATCTAGAAATTACCGCTTTAAACCTTCAATTGTATAATCTTTTTTTGCATTTGATCTTGATCCTGTTTTTATTTAAATTGTTACTTCTTCTTTTTCGCAATAAAAATGCAGCTCTTTTAGGAAGTACGCTTTACCTATTCGCACCTGGACCATTATGGTTTCATGGAAACGCCTACACGCATCATGTATTAAGTGTTTTATTTTTTGTTTTAACCGTTTATTACGTCATTAAAATTTACCAAGATGATAAACGCAATATATTAGATAATGTATTCTTAGTAGTCAGCTCGACATGTTTACTTTATACTGAATGGATAGGTTTTCTTCTAGTTTTCACCCTTGGAGTTATTGTAGCGACCAAAAAGTTTAAAAACCGTAGGCTAAACAACCTGTTAGCACTAACATTAATCTCTACTGGAATTGTTTCAAGTATATTGTATTTTCAATACAGCTCATTTATTGGTTGGGAAAATTACATTTCTTATTTGACAAATCGGTTTGATGTTCGCTCCTCGTTAAATAATGATACGACTTCCATTTTTACACAGATGCTGCATTTGTTCAAATGGTACATCATCTCCTATGGAGTTTGGATTGCATTTATTCTCTCCATTTTGCTTTTTCAAATCAAAAAAATTCGCGTGATCACTACTTTTAGTAAACGTTTGGATATCATTTTATTATTCATTCTTCCTGTGATTCTTTATCATATCATTTTTATGGGATTCACACTATCGCATGATTACTCTGTGCTCATTGATGGTGTGCCACTAAGCCTATTGTGTGCATTCTTGGCTTCAAAATCTACTTTTGTAAATACGCACGCAACCAAAATCACCTTTGTGCTAATCACTTTTTCAATTGTACAGTATTATTTTATAAATCGGCCTGGTGAATTTAACCAAAATGGTGATCGATATGACACGTATATGACTATCGGAAATTCGATTAAAAAGAATGCCCAATCCGATGAAACCGTTTTTATTATAGGAACGAATTATGCTATTCCTAGTACAAATCCGCAAATTATGTTTTATGCAAAACGGAATTTTGTATCAATTAAAGAAAAATCTGAGGCTGTAACTTTCCTTAAGAAGCAAAAGAAATACAAGGGAATAATATTTTATTTAGAAGATGCTAATATTGAAAGCATTGAACGAATTGAGATCTAAAAAATACAATCTAAGTAATCTTCAACGCAATTATGCACACATCATCAACTTGCTCTTCTGAACCTTTCCACTTTTGAAATGTTGACATCAAATTATTTTCAATTTCATTCATTGGCAAATTCGAGTTTTCAAGGATAAGGCGTTTCAAATTAGTTGACTTGAATTTCTTCCCAGATTCTTCTCCAAACTGATCGGCAAATCCATCCGTTAGAAGAATTAATGAATCGCCCTTCGATAAAGTCAAATTATGAGTTGTAAAATCAGTTGAGTGACTATGAAGACCTATTGGTTGCTTATCTGCTTTAATTTCAATTAGCTCGTTCGTATCGCTTTTGACAACCCACAATGGATTATTTGCTCCAGCCCATTCAACTTTATTTGAATGATTATCAAACACTAGAAGTGAAATATCCATTCCATCTTTTACATTTTCATCATGTTTAGACAATTCCGATAAAATGATCTCTCTGGTTTTGTCAAGAATTTCTCCTGGTTTTGTCAATCCATACTCTCTAACCGATCGATTCAGCGCATTGTAACAAACAACCGAAACCATTGCCCCAGGTACACCATGACCTGTGCAATCTGCCACAGCTATCATAGAAAGTGAACCAGATTCTTCAAACCAAAAGAAATCACCAGCTACTATATCTTTTGGGCAATAGACAACGGCAATTTCCGAGAATTTTTCATTCAAAAAGTCCACTGTAGGAAGCATCGCAGTTTGAATACGTTTGGCATATGAAATACTGTCTAGGATTTCTTTGTTTTTTTGTTCGGCAATTTTCTTCTGATTTTCGGCAATTTCTGTTGCACTAACCGCCTCCTTAGTACGATCTTTTACTATAACTTCTAATTTTGCCTGTTGAATCTTAAAGCGACGTTCTCGGTACCTAACAAAGAAAACAACCAACAAGAATATCGCTCCAGCAGCCGTTATTCTAAACCACCACGTTTGCCAGTATGGACTGCGAATAACAATTGGAATCTCTAGAATTTGACTTTCAATTCCAACATTATTTTTCGCTCGCACCTTAAAAATATATTCTCCAGGAGTTATATTGGAAAATGTAACTTCATTCTTTTCACTGTAATTTGTCCAGTCTTTATCTTGACCTTCCAAAATAAATGAATATTGAACTCTTGTCGTTGTCAATGCATTAAAAGAAAACGTTAAATGGTTATCCTTGTAGCCCAGGTTAAGTTGAGTTGGAACCCCCCATTTATTCACAACAACATCTTTTTTGGACCAGTCTACTTCTTCAAAATGAAGTTTTATGGATTCTAATTCTAGTAAAGGTTTAACAATGCTTCTATTTTCGCTCATTTTCATCATTGATGAAAGTCCGGTAGACGAACAAATCCAAACATTTTCAGAGGTTAACAGCAATGCATTTTGATGTATTTCAGCATTAATTAATCCCGTTTTTTCATTATAGGTTTCAATTTTCAAAAGTTTAAATTCATTTGAAAACACAAGTTTATTTAATCCCAAATCACTTCCTAACCATACATTATTTCCATCAACAACAATTGATTGTATTGAATTCGAAAGTAATCCGTCATTTACAGTAAAAGAATAGGCCTTATTGTTTGAAATAACAGTTAGTCCGCTCGCCTTGTTCCCAAGAAAAACTGTACCTTTTTTATCCGTCGCTATACTTAAAACTATTTTATCGACAGTCTTGAACTTTTTCGAAACGGCAAAAAACTCTTGCCCATTAAAAGCATAAACTCCTTTTTGGTACAAACTAACCCAAGGATTATTATTTTGATCTATTTCAAATGTATAAACCTCATTTGACGGTAAGTTTTTTGATTTCGTAAAACTCAACGTATCATTATTTTTTATGCGAAAAAGTCCCGCATCAAAAGACCCAATCCATATTTGATTTGAAGCATCTACGCTTAGTTTTGTCACAGTATTTAACTTGTTCCCATTGATACTTTTAATTGTTTTTTTTACTGCAAAACTTTCATTTTTTGTATCTAAAATAACGATACCATTTTCAGATTGTTCAGCCCCAATCCAAAGTTCATTTTTATACGAATAATTGATGATGGATGTGATATTTAAGTTCATCAATTCAGGATGTCGTATCTGTTTAACGACTTTACCCGATTTATCGAGCACGTTCAACCCAAAACCATAAGTACCTACAATTATTTGATTTTTATATTCAGTAATACACGTGATTTTGTCGTCTGATAGTCCTGAAGTTTCATCGAAGGATAGAATTTTTTCATTTCTCAAGAGCGATACACCATTACCTGAAGCCAACCAAATATTATTTTCTCTATCCTTCAGTCCGTGGTATAAATCGTTTGATGCAATTCCATTCAATTCCGTAATAACTGTAATTGGTCTTTTATGGTGATATTCTACTAATCCTGCAGATGAAACAATGTACAAAGCATCTCCATTGACAACCACGTTCGAAATCCACTCGTATTCTATTTCTGGAATTTTCATTTTTGAAATTTTCCCATTTTCCATTACCAATAGTCCTTGGTTTGTAGTTCCAATTAACAGAGAATCTCCGTGGGCTTTTAATGAAAAAACATAATTGTCTAAAAGTCCATTTTTTTCATTGAAATAAGAAAATTTACCTTTGGAGAGTTTCACTAATCCATTCCCTTGAGATCCAAACCAAAAAGTTCCGTCTTTTGCCTGGGTCATTGACAGTATCCCATTTTTAAAAACGCCTTTTGGATCATTTACGGCCTGAAGTTTATCATCTACTACTTTCGATACGCCTTTCGATGTAGCAATCCATAGAACATTGTCTTTATCGATAAACATCGAACGAACAATATTGCTTTTTAAACCGTTGGACTCGTTGAAATTTTTTATTGTTTTAAAATCGTAGACAAATACTCCATTGGCATTCGAAGCTATCCAAATTCTCTCTTTTTTATCTTGAATAACTCCCACCGCATCAATTCCAGCCAAGTCAGAAGAAGGTTCAAATGATTGAAAAGATTTTCCATTGAATAAGCAGACACCAGATTGGGTGGCAAACCAAATGTAACCAGTCTTATCCTGAAATATACCGTTCACTATTTGTCCCGATAAACCATCTCGAGTGGTATAATTTTGAACATTATACTTCTGGGCAACTGTGCAAGGTGCAAGTAAAAAAATGAAAATAAAAACGAAGAATACGATTCTAGTCATCATTGATTTGTAAAATCGAATTGCTCTTTAATACTACTTTTTAACAAATTTCTTTGAAGTAACTACTCCCTCATTTTCGATATTAACAAAGTAAACTCCCGGGTCTAAGGCATTCACATTGAAATCAATAGTCGTACCTGAAATGCGTTTTTGATCTAATGTTTGCCCCTTCAAATTAGTCAACCAAACATATGCTGTTACATTTTTTTCCGTAGTAATTGTTATTTTATCTGATGCCGGGTTTGGGCTAATTGAATAGTCGGTTCCTTGCAAGTTAGGCAAACCTGAACTCCCACCATTCATAATTGAAGCGTTGGATTGTTGGTTTTTAATATTCGACCGTGAAGTATTAATATTTGATTTTGTCAAAACATTACAATCGGGAAGTGAAACTTCGACTACATATTTACACGCTGGATGCGCATCATGTGCTTGATCAAACCAGGTAATATCATAATTCATCATTATGGCCATACTCCCAAAATTTCCAATACCATTCGGATCCATAAAACATTCATAAGCTAAAATGTAGCTCTCGTCCAATTGGTCTTCTTTTTTATACTTGGTCCAAAGAATTTGACCAGTTAACTCATCAACATAATCTAACAAAACCGGTTGATGCCAGTATGAACGGACTGATTCTGCACCAGATGTATATAAATAGGATATCGCATACTTAGTTGTATCCATTGTATTCGCATCTGTATCTACAAAATAAGTAGGAGAAGTCATGGTTACATCCACTGCTCCAATTTTTGTAAAAACGGTTTCTGTTCCTTCTTGTCGATAAATAAAAATACTGTCAAAAAGTGAAACATCGGCAAACTGCTCCCACATGACCATGTAATTCTCTCCTGTTTGGAAATCCGCAGTGACCATGCAAATTGTTTGTGCATTCATTTTCAATGAAGAAAATGCAAATAGAACTAATAATAGAAATTTCGTAGAAGTGTTCTTCATGTCTTCGATGTTTAAAGCATGTATTAATTTTAGTTAGTGGTTTAATACATTGATGTTTACCAAACAAAAATACACCAAATAAGTGATTTATAAAAACAGTATTCGCAACAAAAAATAATTAATCATGGAAATTTTGGAAACTTCGAAAAATCTCTTGGTCGCTTTTCTAAAAAGGCATTTCTCCCTTCAACTGCTTCGTCTGTTGTATAAGCCAAACGCGTAGCTTCACCAGCAAATACTTGTTGCCCAACCAAGCCATCATCAATCAAATTGAACGAAAATTTTAACATTTTTATAGCTGTTGGACTTTTCGTCATAATTTCTTGTGCCCACTCGTATGCAACATTATCCAAATCTTCATGCGGCACGACTTTATTCACCATTCCCATTTCAAAAGCTTCCTGAGCTGTATAATCTGCTCCTAAAAAGAAGATTTCTCGTGCTCTTTTTTGTCCAACTTGACGTGCAAGATACGCAGAACCAAAACCACCATCAAAACTAGCCACATCAGCATCTGTTTGCTTGAATACAGCATGTTCCTTGCTTGCTATTGTCAAATCACAAACAACATGTAAACTATGTCCACCTCCAACAGCCCAACCAGGAACAACAGCGATAACTACTTTATTCATAAAACGAATTTGACGTTGTACATCCAAAATATTAAATCGATTTACACCGTCTTCTCCTTTGTAGCCTGTTGTTGATCGTACACGTTGATCTCCTCCAGAACAAAATGCCCAACCACCGTCTTTAGTAGAAGGACCTTCTCCTGTGATTAAAACAACTCCAACTTCTTGGTGTTCATGACAAATAGCTAAAGCTTCTGATAATTCAGATACAGTTTTAGGTCGAAATGCATTACGACATTCTGGTCGATTA
This sequence comes from uncultured Flavobacteriales bacterium, assembly GCA_913059205.1. Lineage (GTDB taxonomy): Bacteria > Bacteroidota > Bacteroidia > Flavobacteriales_D > Crocinitomicaceae > UBA4466. Next base: position 19,416 of record CAJXRM010000041.1, on the reverse strand, counting down.
AAAGCAATTCGGGCGACTCCATCGGCAATTTTAAATGTAATATCTTCGTATTCTTTTACTGTTTGCCAGTTAATGTTGCTCATTTTTTTTTGATTTTGTTGTAAAATTAAAAATTGTGGAAAGTAAACTCCCCGTTTTTCCACTTAAAATTAGAAAACACCTTTACGTCCCAAAAGATATCGTTTGATAAAATCTTTCGCATGATTTGTTACGGAGTAATGATACAGCTTCGGACCTTCAGTTATACATTTAACGCCCATCTTCCATATATCTTCTGCAGAAAATATGTCAATCCTGCTTTTATCATATAAAAAGCTTTCATTCAAATCTTTCTTCAGCAACTCACTGAATAAGTCCTTCAAATAAGTTCTAACTCCCAATTTTCGGCTGTAAAAAGTGATCGTTCGATCCTCCACTCCTTCTGGGTATTTGCATTTTATATCGTAAAAATACGGTTTTCTATATGTCACTTTATTTTGTTCTTCAACATAATGAATATAGGTCAGTGAGTCCTGTAAATGCACATCAAGTAAAACAAACTTCGCATTTTTTTCCTTGAAAAAAGCAAATGCCGAATCTTTTCCAAAGGTGCTATTGTCGTTTTTAGAAAGTACCTGATCTCCATCTTTGCCCCACACAAAATAGGAATGTAATGGATCTTTGGTTCGAATAAAATCTTTTCTTCGTTGTACCTTGTTTGAAACTGCTCCAGTAGTTGGTTTTGCCTTTAGCCAATCAAATTCATCACCACCCACCAAATTATCTGTGAACGCGGGAATTAAAATTGTTCCTTCGCTCAAAACACTTTGCAGACACTCTATAATAGTATTTACGTTCAAGGCTTCGCCTTTTGCTTTACACGTCAATGCTAATCGACTAAGGTCTGAAGAAAACACAACGACATCGTTCTTCTTTAGATTTAAAGACCTAAATAATTCCCCAATTGACTTTGTATTTGCTATTGTTGTTGTCACCTTCTTATTTTTTTTAGCAGTTTGAACCAAAATGGAGAATTATCCCAAGAAATTCGGGTATAAATCTGATTTTTCGCTCCAAATTTCTTGTAAAATTGAGCTACCGAATCAACATTAGACCCTCCAAAATCAAATCGCTTCATTTTCTTTTCCTGAGCTTTTTGAATGGCGTAATTCATCATTCCATATACAACACCTGCTTTTTTTTGCTCCGGGTTAGAATCTCCAATTAAATAAGTCGCTGTTGATTTATCTTCAATAATGAAACAGGCACCAACAATTTTTTCACCTTCAAAGGCATTGAAAGCATATCCTTTTCCGTTTTCTTTACAGGATAACATCAAATTTTCAAGACGACTTAAGTTCTCGTTTGAATTATTCAATTTTTCGTGCGTATTGGAAGTATACAGTCGCATTAAAACAGATAAATCATCCGTTTCCACATAATTCAACTTCTCTGATTTTTTGATCAATCGTTTCGCATTTGTACTAAATTCAAAATCGCGTTCTAAGTCCAACACTTGAAAATGTTGATCTGAAATTCCAAATTCGCTTTTTGAAATCCGAACATCACATTCCGAGAACTCTGACTTTAGCAACTCAATTGCCTTAGGTATCAATTTTTCATCACCAATCCAATCAACTTGTCTTGAATAAATTTGCTGTCGAGCACGTTTTACACCAAGAATTTCAGAAAAAGGAATAGGAAAGATAAAATTATAGTCACCCTCCACGATTGCACACCAATTTTCAGCTGTAGCATCCAAAGCCCAGGTATAGAGTATATAATTTTCCTTAGTTGAACTATCGATTATTCGATTCCAAACCTCATCATTAATATCTTTTCTATTTACAAGTCTCAAGATATTATTGGGATATGAATGTATAAGTAATTCTCCCGGATTGAGTTGAAGGAGCACTACCAGAGTAGTCAAAACGAGATAATTTTGCGTATTTTATAGCTTGTTCAATCATGCATGAATTGGCACCACTGCTTTGAGAAGCGTCGTAAGTCGCAACAGTCACACTACCTCCTTGATTAACTTTAATTAAGATTGTTACTCGTCCTACAGAACCATAACCGCACGTATAACCAGGATTACGAACATACCAGTTATTATTTTGATGAGGGTTTCGCGACGATAATTCCCAATCCACCATTACATTTCCAGAGTAGGAAGTATTCCCGCCTTTTTGAGTGTTGTTATTGGCAGGCGCGTTTGATTGAGTTGCTTTTTCATCTGCCTTTCTTTTGGCATCCATCTCTTTTTTAATTTGAGCTCTTGTTTTATCACCACCAGCCTCTTCGTACATCTTTTGCTCAAGTGCCTTGTAATCCGCCATTACTTGATCGGAAGATTTATTTTGAAAATATTTTTCATTTGATTTTTCTCGACTATCATTTACATCTCTTGACATATTTTTAACGTCGGCATAATCTGTTGGTGTTAAAATATTATCCTGCTTAATTGGAATTACAGTTGGATCTTCAACATATGAACCGTCATGAAACGGTTCTATCGGAATGTATTGTGTATAGGATTCCATTTGTAGAAACATGAAAATAAAAATATAAGTCATTAAGGCTGCAATGAGCCCAAACTTATATTTATCAATTGCATCTAACAATCTATTCATGATTTAATTTTAATTCTACTATTCTTTCATCTCTCAAATCGTAATAAATGATTTGATCATCTTGTACTAAAGTTACGAAATCATCTTTGAACAATCGAATTTGATCGTAAATGATTTCCAGAATTTGTTTGTTCTTTTTGTACAAGCCGCGATGGCCTTCTTTTTCAACAATGATATAATCACCAATCAACCCTTCTATCCCATGAAACGTAAAAGGAAGTAAATTGTTTCCTGCGAGATCAAGCAAACCAATTGAATCATTAAGTCCTGCTACTACAAATCGATCTTCTATTACGTCAATGGATTCATATTTGGCCGGAATTAACGTTTTATTTGAAGCGTTAAGTAATCCCCAAGCGTCCTTTTTCTTATAAGGAATATAATTCTTTCCAACACCAAGATTATCGTATTCAATTGGAATAATTACTTCTCCCTTTGTATTTATTCGGCCGTATTTTTCTTTTTTAGAAACAACAGCAGTTCCATTTTTAAACTCGCCCTTCAACTCGAAATTAGGATATGTTTTAAACCCTCTAGAAATGACTATTTCACCTTTACCGTTTATATATTGAAGAGTATCATCATTAATTACAAAGGCCAGATCATTATGAAACAATCCAATTTCATCATATTTGGCATCCGAAATTACTTTTCCAGAAATAGATATTATACCTTTTAAATCATTCTTTTCGAACGAATAAAGTGAATCTGAAAGTTGCGCCAAGCCTTCGAAAGTAGGTTGAAAAATATAATTCCCGTTAATATCAATCATTGCTTGATAATCCCCAATCTCAATCATTGCACGGCCATTCGAAAATGAATACGCCTCATCAAAGTTCTCCTCGATTTTTGTTACTCCAAAAATATCAGTATAACCATATCTTAAACCTTTAGAAAAGTAAATCAATTCACCTGATAAATCTCCTAAGTCTTCATATTCACATGGAAGAATAACTCTATTATTTCTATCAATAATCCCCAACTTTTCATTTTCTTCCACTATTGCTCTACCCTGAATAAAGTCAGAAATTGAAGAGTAATAAAACGGAATAATTAGTTTACCTGATTTGTTAATCGCACCATATTTCTCGTCGTTACCAACAGTTGCCAATCCATTAACAAAATGCCCCGCAAACTGATAATTCGGAGGTATAACTATTTCTCCAAAACGATTCATATAACCGTATTTACCTTCAATTGAAACTGGAAGGAATAGTGAATCGGCCAATTGTGATTCAATCTGTACTTCAGAAATATTTAATGCAAGTGGATTCTCTTTCAAAAAAATATCGATTCGTTCTTTGGAATAATCATTTAAATAAACTTGAAAATATTCCCTCCAAGCCTGATCAATAAATGAATTGTCCTTGTAATTCGAAACAAACTCCTTGAACGCCTCTTCTGTATTGGGCGCAGTAACTATTTCAAATATACGTTGCTCAGCAGAAGGTTTCATTGGGCTGTTTGGATTCTTGACCAAAAAATCAACATATTGCTTCAAATCATCCTTATTTGTAGCTTCTACATATTGTGAATAATAAAAATTATCCTCTGCCAAATCAACATATTTGCTGGTTGGATATTGAGCGATAAAGGAATCATACGCTTCCGATGTATTTTCAAAAACCACCTTTAAAAAAGCAAGAGAATCACGCGTATTGGTAGCTGAAGCGCACTCGACAGACCATGGATGTGACGAAATAAAATCGGTGTATGATGCAACAGAATTTTCTTTTTTAGCAACAATAAAAAATTGTGTACTAATTAATTGTCGAAGAGAATCAATTCCTGTTCTTGACCATCCGTATTTACTCCATTTTAGTTTTTTCTTGTCCTTTGCCGCTTCAAATGTAGAATCCGCCATTACAATATAGCGATAAGCCGAATCTCTGTGATAAAACGGATTGTCATCTCGCGAAAAAATCGTCGCTAATCCAAAAGCTGCTGCAGAAGGATCATATTTCAGTCCTTTATAAAAGTAATTTTTTGCACTGAAATAATCATGAATACTTAGAGCTTCAAATCCCTTTTTTATTCGGAAAGAAAAGGAAGATACTAATACAATGAAAAGTATTCCAACTATATATATGTCACCCTTTTTTAACTTCATGAAGTAAAGATAATGTATGCACCGATTGGCACAAATTTTAAGCCATAAAAAAACCTCTCGCATAACGAGAGGTTTTAATCAATTCGAAAATCGAATTATTTACGTTTCGCGTATCTCGTGTTGAATTTATCAATACGACCCGCAGTATCCACAAATTGTGTAATCCCTGTAAAGAATGGGTGTGATTTGTGTGAAATATCTAATTTGATCAATGGATATTCATTTCCATCTTCCCATTTAATTGTTTCGCTTGAAGCCGCACATGAAGGACAAACAAATGCATAATCATTTGTCATGTCTTTAAAAACAACTAATCTGTAATCTTCTGGGTGTATGTCTTTTCTCATTACTATTATGTATAATATTTTCTATTTCTCGTCTAAAACAGGGGGCAAAGATAATTAAACTTTTTAAATCCGCCTAATTTTATTAATTAAATTCATGTGAAATAAAAGTACTACAATAAACGTTATTTTTGACACAGATTCTAATCTAAATGATGAAAACAACTTATATCTTATTTTACACACTTTTTTTGGCTGCAATAGTTAGTCTTTCAAGTTGTAAAAAACCACTTTCTTTTTCCAATGGAAACTTGAGTTTTAGTGCCGACACATTAGTATTTGATACTGTTTTTACAACCATCGGTTCAGTAACTAAGCGATTGAAAATTTATAACAACTCTAAAAAGACCTTGAAAATAGATCAAATTGAATTGGTTGGAGGTGCAAATTCTCCCTTTAGAATTAATGTAGACGGTTCTCCTGGAACCCAATTTGGAGATATCGAAATGGACCCAAAAGACAGTTTATTCATTTTTGTTGAAGTTACTTTAGACCCCAATAATCAATCCAATCCAATGGTAATTGAAGATCAAATTCGTTTTTTAACCAATGGAACCAATCAGTATGTACAATTGGCGGCTTGGGGACAAGATGCTTACTTTCACTATTCGTATATATCCGAAGGAATACTTGACACAAACGAAGGAACTTGGCCAAATGACAAGCCCCATGTTATATATGGTGGAGCGTTTATCGACTCAGCAAGAACATTAACCATTCAGGCAGGGACAGACATTTACTTGCATAAAAACGCAATCCTTTATAATTATAAAGGTACACTTAACATAAATGGAACTTACAACAATGAGGTTACATTTCAAGGAGATCGATTAGATGCTGCATACAACGATGTTTCTGGCCAATATTATGGTATCTACTTTCAGGAAGCACGACCTTCAACTATAAACTATGCAATAATCAAAAACGGATCAACCGGAATTCATGTGTTTAGTGAAGACCCAAGTAATTCTGATTACACGGTGACAGTTACGAACACTAAAATATTCAATAATGCTTCTTATGGAATTTTCATTTATTCAGGCGCAAAAGTGAAAGCTGAAAATTGTGTGATTGCCAAAAATGGTATTCACGCGATGATTTGTTTGGAAGGGGGCGATTTCAACTTTAATCATTGCCATTTATTGGGTTACGGAAACGGTGAGGATCAAACGGCAGCTATTGGAATTAGAAATTATTTTACACGTCCGGATGGAAATGGCATTCCCACAACTTTTATTGGTAGTATAAACGAAGGAAAGATATACAACAGCGTGATTTATGGAAACTACGATCAAGAGTATATTATTGACACTTTACCAGGTGCTACTTTAAACTTCGATTTCCAAAGAAATCACATTCGCGCTTCAGTGCCTTCGGATGCTTTTTTCACGAATGGCAACACGTTCAATATAGACCCAGCTTTTAAAAGCCCATCTATTTATGATTTTAGCTTTTTCTCGACATCACCTTTGATTGGTGGTGCGGATCCAGGAATTCCTGCATCATCATTATCCGATATAGAACAGAAACCTAGAGATGGATCTCCAGACATTGGAGCTTATGAGTTTTAAAGAATAGTTTTATTCACATAAAAAATCCCGCGCATCTCGAATTCGCTCGATGACCGCGGGATTTTTTTTATAATTTAGTTTATGCTATCTCGTAAATAACATTTCTCTGAATTTAGGCAACCTCCATTCTTCGTCATCGATTAACAGTTCCAATTTATCCACATGATAGCGAATATCATCAAAGAAAACTTTTACATTATCGCAATAGGCAACAGCCTTTTCTTCGTGACCTTTTAGGTTGTTTGCTTTTTTACGAGACGCGAGCATCTTAGCGCTCAAATCCATGGTTTTATTCATATGTTCTGAAATTTCTTCCAAAATTGCCACCTGACCTTTTGCCGCTACTTTTCCTGCTTTGTCTCCTAATACATTCATTAATCCCTGAACATTTTGAATTAATTTATTTTGATAAGCGATGGCAGCTGGAATAATGTAATTTTGGACCATTTCGTCGATAACTCGTGCTTCAATTTGAACTTTATACACATAACTTTCAAATTCAATTTCTTGACGAGCCTCTAATTCTCTCGGAGTTAATACGTTTAAATCATCAAATAATTTATGGTACTTTTTATTGCTCCAAACTTGCAATGCGCGAGGCGTATCTTTTAAGTTAGAAAGACCTCTTTTTGCTGCTTCTTTCACCCATTCTTCACCGTAACCGTTTCCTTCAAAACGAATTTTCTTCGAATCTTTAATCATCTGTTGCAATTCCTTCAGAATCGCTTCATCTTTTCCATCTCCCTTTCCAATTCGAGCATCAATGTTCGTTTTGAAAATTTTCAATTGGCTCGCCATGATAGTATTCAAAATAATCATTGCTTGAGCGCAGTTTGCCGATGACCCAACAGCTCTAAATTCAAATTTATTTCCAGTGAACGCGAAAGGAGAAGTTCTATTTCTATCTGTATTATCCAACATAATTTGTGGAATCTTACCGATATTCAATTTCAATTCTGTTTTATCTTCTGGAGTCATTTTTCCAGCTTTCACATTTTTTTCGATATTGTCTAACAACTCTGTTAACTGAGAACCGATAAATGCAGAAATAATTGCCGGCGGAGCTTCATTTCCACCTAAACGATGATCGTTTCCAGCTCCAGCGATACATGCTCTAAGTAAATCAGCATTGTCGTGAATTGCCTTAATGGTGTTTACGAAAAACGCAAGGAACAATAAGTTACTTTTTGGATTCTTACCCGGTGCCAATAGATTCACTCCAGTATTCGTGCTCAATGACCAGTTGTTGTGTTTCCCTGAACCATTTACACCCGCAAATGGTTTTTCGTGTAGCAACACTCTAAAATCATGCTTGCGCGCCACTTTCTCCATGATATCCATTAACAATTGATTGTGATCATTTGCCAAGTTACATTCTTCAAAAATTGGTGCACATTCAAATTGATTAGGTGCGACTTCATTGTGACGCGTTGTTACAGGTATTCCTAAACGAATTGATTCAGTTTCAAATTCACGCATAAATGCAGTAACACGCGCAGTTATTGACCCGAAGTAGTGATCATCCAATTGTTGTCCTTTAGCAGATGCATGCCCGAACAATGTTCTTCCAGTCATCATTAAATCTGGACGAGCGTTGTACAACGCTTTATCTACCAAGAAATATTCTTGCTCCCAACCTAAAGTTGCGATTGTTTTTGTAATGTTTTTATCAAAGTATTGGCAAACATCAACAGCCGCTTCGTTCACTGCATGCAACGCTTTCAATAATGGCATTTTATAATCCAATGCTTCTCCTGTATATGCAATGAAAATTGTTGGAATGCATAATGTCTTGTCAATTACGAATGCTGGAGAAGAAGGATCCCAGGCGGTATAACCTCTTGCTTCAAATGTATTTCTAATACCTCCATTTGGAAAAGAAGAAGCATCTGGCTCTTGTTGAACTAACAAATCACCATCAAAACGCTCAATCGCTCTTCCTGGACCAACTGGCTTAAAAAAAGCATCGTGCTTTTCAGCTGTTGCTCCAGTCAATGGTTGAAACCAGTGTGTATAATGTGTAGCACCTTTAGTTAGCGCCCAATCTTTCATTGCAGAAGCAACTTGATCCGCCATAGCACGATCTAATCGGTCTCCGTTTTCAACAGATTTAATCATTGACTTGAATGCTTCACTTGGAAGGTATTCACGCATTACTTCGGTGTGAAAAACATTTTCTCCAAATATTTCAGAGTTTTTCCCTTCAAACGTAATCGCTTTTGGTGTTCTATGAAGCACATCGTAGTATGCCTGCATTCTTTGATTTGACATAAAAAGTTTTTTTTTGACAAAAATACATCAAAAAAAAGGGGGTGACTTCAAAAATAATTAACTTTTTATCAACATACCCCCTATTCTTTTTAGGGGTAAACTCGAAAAAAGCCAATTCATTCCATTACTTGAAGAATGTTTGTCGAATTTCGTTTTCTACCAAATTCTTAACAGCAGCCTCTTTGAGATTCACTGTTTTAAAACCATATTCAGTACCATTCACTATTGGAGAAGCATAGACTTCTTTACCGCTTTTCAAATCAGTGATAACAATCCTGACATCTCTATCTGCGTTTGCAATTCCAGATTTTTTGGTTAATAGTTTAATTTCGAATTCTGCGTCTGATGCATTTGACTTAATCATCCAAACATCAAAAAACTCCAACTCTCTTCTTAAATGGATTTGTGCGTTGGCATCGTTTCCAGTGATAACAACTTTACACCCTTTCGTTTTTAATGCCTTTAGTGGGTCTTGTTGATGCGAAATTTGGGATTTGAAATCAACAAAAGAGGATATTTTAGCCTTTATCATTGCTGGAAAGCATACTATTGCTAATAATAGAATAAGTTTCATGTCTACCGAATTAATTTACACAAAAATAAAAAAGCCATTCGATTTCTCGAATGGCTTCAACTCTAGTTTTAGACATTTAATTCTTAATAACACGATTGGTTATCCATTGACCATCAACATTTGTTTCAAGCAAATAAACTCCTGGAACCAAATCACGGGTTGAAATCGATTGAATTGAACTGCCTTGTTCAGATAAAATCAATTTTCCATTGATATCTAACATTCTCACTTCAAGTACTGATTGTGTCGAATTAAAGCGAATGTTATTCGTAAATGGATTCGGATAAATACTTAAATCAACACTATTTAATTCGTTTACTGAAAGGACCGAATTAATATTATAAGTTGTATTGGTAACAATGGCTGGATTCCAATCGAAAAATATATGTGCAGTATTTTCAATTGTTGAGCCAATTCCATTTCCAACGTTCTCCTTTATTCTGTAGGTCAAAGATCCTTGACTTTCTTCATAACTTACCGTGCTATCAACCAACCATATATTTGGAAAGTTAAACTTCATGATTCCATTACCTAAATCAATTACCTGAATATAGTGGGTCGCATCAAGTAATTCAAAAGTTGACCAATCCAAATTCATATCTAACGTATCCATAACATAAACATCTTGAGCAGGTGCCGTTCCTGTATTTTGGAATCTAATTCTATAAATCAACTCGTCATCAACATCTGGAGAAATTATTTCTGAATTGTTTACTGTTTTATCATTTGGATCATAGCTATTCCCAAGAATCATTGTAAGTGTATCTTGGTTGTTCAACAAACAACAATCTTGGTTGTTTCCATTTGCCGTTATTGTGGAGTAATACGAATGTGCTGTTCCATTCGTTAATCCGCCTGGTACATTAAAGTTAATTACATCAGAAAAATTGAAATATGAACTTGAGCTAGAAATCGTCCAACTAATTGAATTTCCTGAAATCACATAACCGGAATTCTGAATACTTGAAGTTACAGGAGTAACTCCAGCTGGGTAATTCAAAGTCAAGGTATAACTCTGAGCAGCTCCCGGTCCATTCGTTCCCCATTTCAACTTAACATAATTCACTTGATTTTGATAATACCCAATCCATGGTTCAACCAACGTCCACAAATCCGTACAAGGTGCAGGTTGAGAATTGCAATTAATCGCGAAGTAAATCGGCTGACTAATATTACAATCTGTTTGTATAGTATAAACCAAGTTCCCATTTGCAGAATAACCGTTTTGCGCTAACCACGCATTATCAACCATAACAACCGCAACTGAACCCAATTGATTACCTGAATAATAAAAATTACCATTTGCATTCGTATACACCGTTACCGTTGCGTTATTTCCCACTATTTGAACCGGAGCATTTGCAAATCCAGTCTCGTTTTGATCTAAAACTCCATTGCCATTATCATCACAAAACAACCACCCACCAACACACTCTTCAGTAAACTCAGTAGAATCACAAATGACAGCAATATCAATCGTTTGTCCTCCCATTGAACATTCCTGATCAAAGAAAGTATAAGGCTGTCCTCCACCAAATCCGTATTGACTCAACCATTGTTGATCAATTGAAATTATAGAAGGACCTCCATTTGTATTTTGATATGAATGAGAGTACACACCATTTGGTCCCGAGGTTGTGGTATACGATTGATTTCCTGATGAAATTGTAACCGGAGCATTTTCAATAGGAACATCTCCACCGTCAAAAATTCCATTTTGATTTTGATCGCAATAAACCGTACCAACAACACAATTGTCAACTACCGTTGTACATTCTAAAACAGCTTGAAACGTATAAGATTGACCAGGAGACATCTGAATTGTCTGTGGAAAAACACTAGCAAAATCGAACCCATTGATATCCAACCACCATTGAGCAATAAAAACTGAGTACGTTCCGGCAGAAAGCTGATTTGAAGTCGATGTATTGTTCACCATCCATTCTGTGTATTCATTGCCTAAAGAATCCATAAACACATAAGGCACATTATTCGCTAAATTTGGATCAGCGCTTGGACAATTAATCCCTGTATACGCATAAAGATAAGTTGAACAATTTTGCAATTGTATTGGAGTTGTATAATTCGTTTGACTCGAGTTTACAGGGTTAATAACATTCATTACCATTGTGTAAGATGTTAAGTTAGGATACTGGTGAATCAATTCTGGCACAAAATCAATAGCGGTTCCGGCAGTTGTCATTTGACCAGTATGTGAAGTAATCGCTCCATCTCCCCAAACAACATCAACTTGAATTGGACCTGAACTATAATTCGTTCCTTGAATGGCATATGAAAAATCTGCTGTAGTGCCAGATGCAAATTGCAATGGCGCTAACGTCAACGACACAAAGCTGTCACACGGTTGAAGATTGCTTATTGGATTTGAGATTCCTGTAATTTGAAAGTTTTGAGCAAAAGTCGTCAAACTTTGTAGAAAGAAAAAAATGAAAAGTGTTGATTTAAAAAATGATTTCATAGTAGTAATTTTAGGTTCAATTACTAACTAGACTTTCAATAATTTAAAAAGTTGCTTTACGGAAAAAATTAATTAGAATTCATAAATCAACTCTGATAAATGATCTGCACCAAAATACTTGTGGGCAATCGCATGAACTTCGTCAGCGTTTATAGTGTCTATCTGATCATAAATTTCCTTTACAGAATCGACTTTATTGTGAATCATGATACTCTTTGCCAAACTGAACATTAATTCCAAATTACTATCCAAAGACAAAGCAATATGTCCTTTTAACTGTTCTTTCGCCTGCGACAATTCTTTCTCTGTTAATTTCTTATTGCGGATTAGATCAAATTCAGAATAAATTAATTTCAATGCTTTTTCCAAGTACTTTTTATCAGTCCCCATGTAAACGCTCCAAAAACCTATGTCGGTATATGTTGTATAATTCGCTTCAATGTTATACGCATAACCATGTTTCTCTCTAACCGATAACGTTAATCTAGAATTCAATGCTGGACCGCCCAAAACATTCGTTAATAATGTCATCGCTCTTCTATCTTCATTGTGATAAGATGGAGCAACTCCTCCAATAATTGTGTGCGTCTGAAAATTGGATTTCTTCGCTCGGTTTTTGAACGTTTTGATTTTATTTAAAGGATGCGCTTCGGGAGCTTTGCCTTCTCCCCTATAACTTCCAAAATCCGCTTCTAAGGTTTTTCTAAGTTCATCTACAGAAATTCCACCAACAAATGAAATCACCATATTCGCTGGTGTGAAATAGCGTTTTAAATAATCTTTTAAATTCTTTCGCGTAAAACTTTTGACCGACTTCTTCGTTCCAAGCGTGTTGTAACCAAGAGAATTCTTTTTGAATAACTTCGCTTCAAAATCGTCAAAAATTCGCTCAACTGGTGAATCCATGTAGGAAATAATTTCATCCAATACAACTTCTTTTTCCTTTTGTATTTCTTCCTCTGGAAAGGACGCATTTTGAATAATATCAGCTAATAATTCAGAGGCAATTGAAAAATGCGCCTTTCGAAATGAAGCATGGACGCAAATTTCTTCCTTGTTGGTATATGCATTTAATTCGCCTCCGACAGAGTCTAAATCAGTGAAAATATCAAATGCTTTTCGCTTTTTGGTTCCTTTAAAAATGCAGTGCTCAATAAAATGAGCCAAACCTTCTTCTTCCGGTTGTTCGAATCGTGAACCAGCAAAAATCATCACACCTAAATGCGCAACAAAAGCTTCTTTCTTTTGATAAACTACACGAATCCCATTCGAAAGCTCAAAAATTATTGGTTCTAAATCAAACATTATGGATTTCTACGTTGCGTTTTCCACTTTTTGTCTTCTAATGTAAAAATCAATCGATCATGAAGGCGTGAAGGTCGACCTTGCCAAAATTCAATTTGTATTGGATTAACTTGATATCCTCCCCAATGAGCTGGACGAGGAATTTTATTCGGGTATAATTCGCCAATTTCTTTCACTCTATCTTCTAAATCAGAACGACTTTCCAAAACATCACTTTGATGAGACGCCCAGGCTCCAATTTGACTTCCTCTCGGACGCGAATTGAAGTAATCATCACTTACAGCCTCTGATGTTTTTACACAAACACCCTCAACCCTTATCTGGCGTGATAACAAGGGCCAAAAAAACAGCATTGAAACTTTATTGTTTTCGGCTATTTCCTTTCCCTTTTGACTATTGTAATTGGTAAAAAAAACAAATTGTTCGTCCACAACTTCTTTCAAATAAACTACTCGTGATGAAGCTTGCAACTCATTATTTACGGTTGATAAAACAAATGCATTTGCCTCCTTTTCAGATGCCTCAACGGCCTCTTCGAACCATATTTGAAACAACTCCAGTGGGTTTCCTCCATTGATAACCTCAAAATTGCCATTCACAAATTCGTGATGATCAGCCCTGAATTTTTGGAGAAAATCTGTCATTGTTTTAATAATTATGCGTCAAAATCATCTTCGATTTCACTTTCGACTTCCGTAGTATTATCGCTTTCCTCATCATCAAAATCAGAACCTGACGCCGAAAAGACTGGACCTTTACCTGTAGTTTCGAAAACTTCTGTTTCTTCTTCAGTCATTGCTCTTCGTCCAACCTCTTTATCCATTTCTTCTGAATACGGGAAAATTTCAACAATAGGAGAAACCATGATGGATGGAATTTGAAAGTCAACCATTAATCCCTTTAAACTTTCAACCATTCTGTCGTATGCTTGCTTTACAGAGTTTGCTGAAACTAGAAAGTTTTGTGCAACTTTTTTGCCCTTTTCTGAATCAGCGTCAAAGTTCTCATATGTCACTTTACATTTGTACCAAACATCTGCATCGTCATATGCAAAAATATCATGAATTGTAGTTGGAGTAATGCCTGTAACGTTAAATTCACCTCGAATAATGCTTCCTAACTCATCATAAATTCGAGCTTCAGCATCAGTAAAAGTCATTGCCGCCAATAAATAGGGCTCAGAAACTCTTTTAAATGCTCCGTTATCTAATTGTTTTGTATATTTTACTTTTACCGTGAACCAGTTATTCATTCTTCTTAATTATTTGTTGAGGCATCAAAGATAGAGCTTTTTTAGATATTAAGACGTTAAGATTCTATGACTTTGAGACATATTCAAATAAACCTTTAAAAATGCCCTAAAACTTTAAAAATTTCTTTTTCCAATAAGACAAACGATTCACTATTATATCGAGTACACTTTGCCTTTCCAAAGCACAACGTACGAGCGATTAAACAACTCTACAAGTACAGAACTACCGTAAATAGTGAATTCAGATGACATTTGTGTAGTAATTACTTTCTGCTCTCCTCCTACTAATGCCGTAACTCCCCCCATCATATCACGATAAACAATTACATCATTTTTTATCATGTAACTTTCAGGCTTGTATCTTGCAACTTCATATTTGGTTTCCTTCACATATGCATACATGTAATTATTTTCCATCCAAAGAACAACGTCATCTTTTACTTCCCAATTTGTCGCACCAAAATTTGAAATTTGCTTTTTAACGCCATTTCCGTAATACATAATATCACCATTACGACTTTCGTACACGACAAATCCTCGTCCTACTTTGTAATTTGTAACATGAAATTGCTCTACGTCCAAAAACTTTCCTTTTTCAAAAATTGCAAAAGTTCCATTAATTGGATCGTTAAAAGCGATCATATCTGTTCCGCCTTGGTATTCAAATCGATTATGCCATACATCTAAGTCATAAATTTTACCTCTCCAAAAGACCTTGTTGAAGTTTCCATTATCGCGAAAGGCAACAATATTCTCACCAATAAAATCAGGTGAATCAACATCTCCAACACTTCTATACAACTCATAAGTTTTGCCGTTATAGTATACGTTTACTGAATTAAAACGCGTGTCTTCATAAACGATTATACTGTCTTTTACCCAATAGTTTCGTGCATTATAGGTTAAGGTCATTTTATCGCCTCCATCCCACATATTTAATGTTGGTCCGATTTTCCATGTCATTAAATGATCGGAGACCTCATAGTCAGCCGTCATATTTGCCATTCTTTCTGGCTTTAAACCATCATAAACCATCAGGTCACCACGTGAATTCATATATGCTACGACGTCGTCACCAGCTTTGAACTCTGTTATTGGCTGAAACTCAATTTGTCGAAAAAAACCGTCTTTGAAACTTTTAAAATAATTATTAAAATCAACAAGTGGCATTACCTGTTGCGCGTAAAGCGCACCGCTTATAAAAAAAAGTAAAAAAGCAATTAAGTTCTTCATAGGTTTCAAAGATAATCAAAATTCAAGCCATTCAATCGTCAGACATTAAAACCGTTCGTCCAATTTACAATCCACGTATCAACTAAACGGTAATAGTTCACGAATTATTTCTTTCTTTGTATATATCGTAAACTATAATTTTAGCAATGAAACATTTAATTTTCACAGGTATTCTTACTGGTTTATCTCTTTCAAGCGTTGCACAACGTGAGATTCAGTATGTCGAATACGATTTAGACAATGGCATTCATGTCATTCTTCACGAGGAGCATGCAACACCAATTGCTGTTGTATCAGTCCTTTATCATGTTGGTTCAAAAAATGAGAAAGCTGATAGAACAGGTTTTGCTCACTTCTTCGAACATTTACTTTTTGAGGGAACTGAAAACATCGAAAGAGCTGAATATTCAGAGCTAGTTGAGAAAAACGGAGGAACATTAAATGCAAATACTTCTCATGATAGAACATTCTATTATGAATTATTACCATCAAACCAACTTGAATTAGGAATTTGGTTAGAGAGTGAAAGAATGTTGCATGCAAAAGTAGATAATACTGGAATTGAAACGCAAAGAAGTGTTGTAAAGGAAGAAAAACGTCAACGTATTGACAACCAGCCTTACGCAAGTTTTATCGGTGAAATGTTCAAACGAATGTTTAAAGAGCATCCGTACAATTGGCAACCAATTGGAAGCATGGAGCACCTTGACGCGGCTCAAGAAGAAGATTATGTTGGTTTCTATAGAACGTACTATGTTCCTGCGAATGCTACAATTTCAATTGCCGGTGATATTAACATCGAGCAAACAAAAAAATGGATAGATAAATATTTCAAATCTATTCCTAAAGGAGAAGCAATCAATTTATACCGCGATATTGAAACATTGGAGGCAGAAGCTTTCAATAAAAAATATGGCGTAGCAAAAGCAGATTTTGATCCTAAAACGAAAGAAGCAAAAACCGCAGCTGCGAAAGCAGTATTCAAAAAATACAGCAATACTCCAGTTGATATCAAAAGAACTCAAAAAGCAACAGAGCAATTGTCAGGTATAACAAAAGATGTTATTTATGACAATATACAATTGCCAGGTTTATTTATGGCATATCGTTTTCCTGAACAAACAAATGCTGACATGTACGCGTTGAACATGATGAATGATGTTCTTTCTGGGGGAGCATCTTCACGTATTAACAAGAACCTTGTAGAACGAAAAGAAATGGCACAATTTGCTTTTTCATTCGCTTATGGTTTGGAAGACGCTGGAATGGGAATTTTTGCAGCGATTGCAGCAAAAGACGTGGCATTGGATGACATTCAAAAAGAATTTGACGCTGAGATCGCAGCCATTCAAAAGGAGTTAGTTTCTCAAGAGGAATTTGAAAAAATCAGAAATCAATATGAAAATCAATTCATTACTTCGAATTCTAGTGTAGCTGGTATTGCTGAAAATTTAGCTGACAATCATGTTTATCATGGTGGTGCAAACCAAATTAACACTGAACTTAAAAAGTACTTAGCCGTTACTCGTGAAGATATTCAACGAGTTGCTAAAAAGTATCTAACACAAGATGCTCGTATCATTTTACATTATTTACCTAAAGAAGAAGAAAAATAATACAGACTATGAAAACATTAATTTTAACATTCGCATTCGTAATACCTTCTGTATTATTTGGTCAATTGGACAGATCTGTTCGTCCAACTGCTGGACCTGCGCCAGCGATCAACATCAAGGATTCAGAGGTGTTCAAAACATCAAATGGTATTACCGTAATTCTTTCAGAAAATCATAAATTACCGAAAGTTTCTTTCAATCTTGTGGTAGCTACGGCACCGCAAATGGAAGGTGAAATTACAGGATTATCTGAAGTTGCTGGTTCGTTAATTCAATCAGGTACAACAACGAAAAGTAAAGATGAAATAGATGGAGATATTGATTACATTGGAGCACGTTTAAGCGCTGATAATAATTCTGTTTATTTATCTTGTTTAACAAAGCACATGGATAAAGGGTTGGCAATCATGTCGGACATCACAATGAACGCTAACTTCCCACAAAGTGAAGTAGATCGTATAATTAAACAAAATGAAAACGGTTTATTATCTACTAAGTCTGACGCTGGTTCAATGGCTCGAAATGCACAAGCGGTTTCTATTTTCAAAAACCATCCGTATGGAGAGGTAATGAATGAAAAAACCTTAGCAAACATCAATCGTGACGCAATTGTTGCGTATTACAAAGCGGCTTATACGCCAAACGGGAGTTACATGACAATTGTAGGTGACATCAACAAAGAACAAGCTTCGGCCTTGGTTGAAAAGTATTTTGGTAGTTGGACAGGCGGCGCCCCAGAGACTAAAAAATACCCAGTTTCTGCATTGGCAAAAGGAAACAATGTTGTTTTTGTTAAGAAACCGGGAGCTGTTCAATCTGTTATTAGTATTGCACACCCAATGAATGTCGACCCAAGTAATCCAGATTACATCAAGTTACAAGTGTTGAACGGAGTTTTAGGTGGTGGAGTTTTTTCTAACCGATTAATGACAAATCTTAGAGAAACAAAAGCTTATACGTATGGATGTCGTTCAAGCATGAGTATAAACGAATACGGAAGCTCGTTCTCAGCAGGTGGAAACTTTCGCAATGAGGTTTCTGATAGCGCAATAACTGAAATTCTTTATGAATTAACGCGTATCTCGACAGAATTGGTTGAAGATGAAGAATTGGCTATCACAAAATCTTCAATGGCTGGTGGATTTGCGCGTTCATTGGAAGATCCTTCAACGATTGCGCGTTTTGCATTGAGCATTATTAAAAACAAATTGCCTAGTGATTACTATCAAACCTATTTGCAAAAATTAGATGCTGTTACTAAACAAGATATCTTGGATGTTGCAAAAAAATACTTAACTCCTTCTAACTGTAATATCATTGTAGTTGGAAACGAAGAAATATTGGATCGTTTAAAGCAATTTGATACAGATGGTAACATCACAAAACTAGATGCTTTTGGACAAGAAGTCAAAGAAATTCTTCCAGCTGATATTTCAAAAGACGAATTGATTTCAAAATATATTTCTGCTGTAACCGCTACTTCTTCTGCTAAAGCTTTGGCTAAGAAAATGAAAGGAGTAAAATCACTTGAAGAAGTGATGGAATTGACTATGGATCAAGTTCCTTTTCCTTTAAAATCAACTCGTATTTGGATTTCCCCAAATTCTGAAGGTCAAAAAATGGAAGGTCAAGGTATGGTTTTTCAAAAATCTTATTTTGATGGCTCTGCTGGTGGAAGCTCGAGTATGCAAGGTGGAAAAACAGAACTTTCTGCAGAAGAAATTGCAGCAAAACAAAAATCGGTTGGACTATGGCCAGAAATGAACTATTCAACTTCAGGTATGATGTATGAGTTACTTGGAATAGAGAACAAAGACGGTAAAGATTGCTATGTTTTAAAAATCAACGATGGTAAAACTGAAACGTACGACTATTTCGATAAAGCAACTTTCTACAAAGTTTCAAGTATGTCAATTGAAAAAAATGGTGATGAAGTAAACGAATCTTCCATTTCATATAGTGACTTCAAAGAGCAAGATGGGTTTATTTTCCCAAACACAATGAATATATCTATGGGACCTGTCTCTTATACACATCTGACGCTGCCGA
>CAJXRM010000040.1 GCA_913059205.1 uncultured Flavobacteriales bacterium | reverse complement strand
CGAGATTTCTGCCTGTCTCGTGGGCTCGGAGATGTGTATAAGAGACAGACAATGGAGATTTAACCTTTTCTAAAACAATGAATGAATGGGGACTTAATTTTCCTGTTAATTCGAATGGCGCAGCTTATGCGGATTTGGACAATGATGGAGATTTGGAGCTTATTTTGAATAATTGTAATGAGGAAGCGTTAATCCTGCAAAACAATTCTAAAAATACCAGAATGTTAACCGTTGCTCTTGAAGAATCGGAACAAAATAAATTCGGAATAGGCGCAAAAATTCATGTGGTTACTTCTAGTGGTGAGCAAATTCAGGAGGTGTATACAACACGCGGATTTCAATCTTCCGTGCCTCCAATGTGTTATTTTGGAATTCCTTTCACCGACTCCATTCTTCAAGTTAATGTCATTTGGAATGATCAATCGATTTCTGATTTTACAAACATTCCGTCGAACAAAAAAATCATTCTATCAAAAGGACTTCAGACAAAAGTCAAAGTCGAAAAGTCAAAAAAACCGTTGTTAATAGAAGTTGAGGGAGCATTTTTCACGCATAAAGAAAGCATTTTTAACGATTTTGAAAAAGAGGTTCTGTTGCCTCATAAATTATCGCAATTGGGACCATTTATTGGAAAAGGAGATGTGAATAAGGACGGTTTGGAAGATTTTTATGTCGCTGGAGCTGCAGGGCAATCAGGAGCCTTATATCTACAGACTGAGAATGGATTTAAAGTTTCTGTGAATCAACCGTGGGAAAGTAATAGCTCGAACGAAGAATTGGGCAGCGCTTTTTTTGATATAGATAAAGATGGAGATTTGGATTTATATGTGGCTTGTGGAAGCAATGAAAAAGTTCCTGTGACAGATAAAATGTATCTCAATGATGGAAAAGGTAATTTTACAAAAGTGCAGCTCGTCGAAAATGGAATTGTCAATGGACAAGCTGTAATTCCGTTCGATTACGACAACGACGGCTGGATAGATTTAATTGTTCCAGGTCGTCAAGTTGCTGGAGAATATCCAACATCTCCGAAAAGTATTATTTATCAGAATCAAAAAGGAACGTTGAAAGATGTTACGAAAGATGTCGCTCCAGAATTCGAATTTGCGGGCATGATTACCGATGTATTAATTTTTGATTACGATAAAGATGGAGATGATGATTTTATTGCAATTGGTGAGTGGATGGGAATAATGTTTTTTAATTACAAGAAGGGCAAATTTATCGTTGACACAACTCAAATCGATGTTGCTTCAACTATAGGTTGGTGGAATACAATTCATCCGTTCGATATTGATCAAGATGGGCAAATTGAATTATTGCTTGGAAATATTGGGGCAAATAATAAATATCATCCTTCGCTAAAAAATCCCTTGCACGTTTACCATCAAGATTTCGATGGAAATGGCATTACAGATATTGTACTTGCAAAGCGACAAAATGAAGCTTTTTACCCGGTTCGAGGAAGACAATGTAGTTCGCAGCAAATGCCCAATATTGTAGATAAGTTCCCAACATTTACACAATATGCATCCGCCCAATTAACAGAAATTTATTCAAATGAAAAACTAAGCAAAGCCTTGCATATTGAAGCGCGAGAGTTTAGAAATGGTTATCTAAAAAAAACAGGTGAGAAATGGCAGTTTGTTCCATTTTCAAACTATTTGCAAATAGGACCGATCAATGCTTTTGTTGAAATGGATATCACTGGAGATGGTAAAAATGAAATCATCTTAGGAGGAAATAAATACGAAACCGAAGTTGAAACGGCGCGCTACGATTCAAATTTTGGTGATGTATTGAAGTTGAGTAAAAATGGATACGAACTAATTGATCCTTCGGAAACAGGCTTGATATTAAATAAAAATGTTAAGGACATTCAGAAAATAGGAAGTTTTATTGTGGTAGGATGCAATGACGATACATTGAAAATTTACAAATTGAATCGTTAAATGAGCTGGCATAAAGTTTTTATTTGGTCTTTTTTCGTTTTGCAATGTTGTGCATGTAAACTGGTGGCACAAGAAAATCATGCATACACAAATGATTTAATTCACGAGAAAAGTGAATATTTATTACAGCATGCTCATAATCCTGTTAATTGGTTGCCTTGGGGAGAGAAAGCTTTTGAAAGGGCTAAAAAAGAAGACAAATTGGTTATCATCAGTATCGGTTATTCATCCTGTCATTGGTGCCATGTAATGGAGAAAGAAACGTTCGAAAATGAAAAGATTGCGAACTACATGAATGAGCATTTCGTGTGTATAAAAGTGGACAGAGAAGAACGAACGGATGTAGATAAAATGTACATGTCAGCAGTTTCACTAATAAACAAGAATACAGGATGGCCATTGAATTGTTTTGCATTGCAAGACGGCAGACCTTTTTTCGGCGGAACATATTATCCTCCAAATGAATGGCTCCAAATGTTAGAGTCAATACAGCAGACACAAACTGAAATGCCAGAAAAAATAATAGAGTTTGCAGACAATTTAACTGAAGGTATTTCCGAAAACCAATTCGTTCCAATCGACACAAATGAAGTGAATTTTACAAAGCTCGATATCATAAAATCTGTAAATGGATTTAGTTCACTTTTGGATTACGAAAAAGGGGGTATTCAATCTGACCAAAATAAATTCCCCATGTCTTCAATGAACACATTGTTGCTCAACTATATTGCGTTGAATTCAGATTCAATCGTAAAAAAGTACACTTTAAATACGCTCGATAAAATGATGCAAGGTGGGATTTACGATCAAGTTGGTGGTGGTTTTGCTCGGTATTCAACCGATGAAAATTGGAAGGTCCCTCACTTTGAAAAAATGCTTTATATCAATGCACAAATGCTTTCTAACTATTCTGAAGCGTATAAGATTTCCAATAATGAAGAGTATAGAAGAATTGTAAGTCAGACAGTTGAATGGTTGCAGCGCGAAATGACCGATACAAAAGGACGGTTTTACGCTTCACAAGATGCAGACAGTGAGGGAGAAGAGGGGTTGTTTTATACGTGGACGAAAGCTGAATTGAAATCGATCTTGGGCGATGATTATGAATGGGTAAAGAATTATTTTGAAATTAATCCAATGGGTATTTTTGAGAAGGATAAATATATTTTATATCGTTCGGGTTCAGATGTTGAATTTGCACGATCACAAAACTGGACGTTGGAGCTTTTAAACGAAAATCTGAATCGTTCTATCACCGCATTGCAGAGGAAAAGAGATCAGCGGATTAAACCATTCACAGACAAAAAAACAATCACTTCTTGGAATGCGCTCATGGTTTCAGGTTTAGTTGATGCGTATAAAACATTTGGAGAAAAACGTTATTTGGAAATGGCTGAAACCAACATGGTTGCGCTACTTCAAATCGAATCGTCCAAATCCAATAAAATACATCACTTAATGGATGGCTCAGAATCCGCATTTTTAGACGATTATGCCTTTACGATTAAAGCGCTGATAGATTTATACCAGGTTACATTTAATGAAAGCTATTTGAATCTTGCAAACGATTATTCATTTGTTGCCATTAAAGAGTTTAAGGATGATAACAGTCCATATTTTTATTATTCAATGAAAGACGAACATGTCTCATTTCGAACAATAGAACTTCAAGATTTGTCCATTCCTTCTTCCAATGCTGTAATGGCAGAGAACCTCTTTTTAATCGGAAAATACTTTGAAAACGATGTGTTTATTGAAGTTTCAAAGGATATGTGTGCGAATATGAAAAAGTCTTTCATTTCCTATGGTACAAACTTCGCATATTGGGGGAAAGTAATTCAATATTTTACGAATCCATTTTACGA
Organism: uncultured Flavobacteriales bacterium; assembly: GCA_913059205.1. Taxonomy (GTDB): domain Bacteria; phylum Bacteroidota; class Bacteroidia; order Flavobacteriales_D; family Crocinitomicaceae; genus UBA4466. The sequence goes on along the minus strand of CAJXRM010000040.1, from coordinate 25,529 downwards.
GGTTGCAATTGTGGGGGATGATTCACAAGAAATTCATAAGGAATTGATGAAAAACGTCATTCCCAACACTATTCTTTTAGGAGGACAATCAACATTGCCTTTGCTAAAAGAAAAAACAAATGTTTCCGTTCCAACGATTTATGTCTGTAAAGAAAAAGTGTGTCAAAAACCGGTTTCAACAATTAGCGAGGCACTTGAATTAATGCCTCGCTAACTAATTTATTTGATTTTATCGGCCTCTAAACGAGCTTTATCCATAATCCCATCTGCCTGCTTTCTAGCCGCGGCTTTGGTTTTTTCAACCTGTTTATCTGTTTCCGCTTTCGCTTTTTTAGCTGCTTCTTGAGCAATCTTCTTTTGAATTGGATTATTGCCAGCAGCTGTTACCAAGTCATCAGCTTGCTTGTAGCCCTCTGCTCGCGCAATTTCGGCAGCTTTATCGGCGTCAGCAATAATTTTATCGGCTTGCTTTTGTGCATCAGCTAGTATTTTTTGCTTTTGTTTTTCAACTTCTTCCTTTGCCTTGTCAATTCCATTGTTAATAACAGAAGTGATTGTGTCTTTGACTGTATTTACAAGATTATCTTTTAAATTACCAGTTAACTTCATAAGCGACTCCTTGAAGTCTGTGGTAATTTTTGGGTTTTTAACATCACCAATCATTTTGACATTTACAGGAATGAAAGCTGGAAGTTCAGCTAACTTTAATTGAGGTACCAATGCATTGACTTGTTTTAATGCTTTTTCAACTTCAGCAATTATCCCAGCTGGAATTTGATCCTTCGGCACATTCATTTTTAAATCATAATCCATTTGAGAATCCAGTGTTGTGTATCCAGAAACTACAGTTCCAATTTTCCCTAACTTAATATCAAATGGTGTTAAGGACACTTTTCCATCTTTAATTTTAAATTTCGTTTTAAAGTTATTGATTGTTTGATTGGATATATTTTTCAATTTAGTGACAGCTTCAATTTTCTCTAAATTTTTAAATCCTTTTACTGATATTTGATTTGAACTCAATAATCCAATGCAATCTATCGAAGAGAGAATTGGTTCAAAAGAAGCCGTTAAATCAGTGTTCATATTGAAATCCGCTGAAATATCCCCAAAGGCATGTTTTGTGATTGGCGCTAATTTTTCAATTGTCAAGAAGTTTGTTGCCAATTGATTGATGTCCACTTCTTTCAACGAAAATCCAATGTCCATTTTTGGCTTAGAATGATTTTTGGTATTGTAGTTTCCTTTCAATCCAACAGTTCCTCCCATTGCATTCATGGTTAAATTGTCAAGTGAAGCGACTTCTTCTCGTAATGTTACACCACCATTCACATTTTTCACATCAATTCCATTGTACTTTACATTCTTAATATTCGTGTTTAGCTTGAAATCAACGTTTCCAGGAATTAACAACGGTTCATCCGAACTAGTCGCAACTGCTTCAGTAGATTTTGTTTCTGCTTCTGTTCCTTCTGATGCGGGCATCAATTGGTCTAAATCCAGGTAATTACTATTGAAATTAAAATCTCCCTTTAATATTTCATCTCTCAAGAAGTACCCAAAATAGTTGTCCACTTTTCCATCCATGGCAAAATCAGATTTCCCCATTGTTGCATTCAATTCATTCAAGGCAAGATTTTTTGGTGAGAATGTGAATTTCATTCGCTCGATATTTACATCATCAGGTAAACTCTTCGACTTGTAATTCATTTTGGACAATAATAATGTTCCCTCAGCTGTAAATGCTTCGAAATCTTCCTTTTCTAAACTGCTCATTCGTCCTTTAATATTAACATCGGCATCTAGAATTCCTGAATAAGCTTCACCTTCTTCCATAGGAACAAAATCCTTCAAGGTTGCAAGATTTACATTGGCCTTAATTTTTGATTGAATAAATGGATCAGTCATTACGTTACGTAACATCAAATTGGCATCAATTGTATTTTTCGATAGATTCGCATGGAATTTAGACACATCAAGAGTCATTTTATCTAAATTCTCTCCACCTTCATATTTGGATCCTGCCTTTACTTGAATGTTTGAAATTTTCCCTGGCAATCCTGGATATTTTATTGATGCATTTCCAACAGCTAAGTTGACGTCCCAACCAGGTAAGTTTTTCTCATCTAAATCACCTTTTACTTCAGCATCCAGTGCTAAATTTCCTGAAGTAACCATGCTTTCGTATCCAGAATGGTAGAACGTAGGTATCAAAGAAAGAAAATCTTTGAAAGATGCTTTTGATGCATTCAATTTCAAATCAATTTTATCTTTTGTTTCCAGCATCTCATAAAATCCGTCAATCGAAAATGCAAGCGCATTCAATTTGATTTCATTTTCTTTCAATGTGAATTTTGAAGTCTTTTCAGTGAATTCCATCAATAAGTTAACGACAGCATCCGTTTTGGTTTCCGTTAAATATGAAATGCCATCCATATCAAAGGAAAGTTTATCCATTGTTGTTTCCGTTTTAAAATCAATCACATCGGCTGTTAAATCGCCGTATCCAGAATGATTCAGGTTTACTATTGATGCATGCATGTCCGAAGCTTCATCAGAGTAATTTATTTTCGCATTTGTGATACTGTATTCATCAAGAGAAAGTTCAAAGTTGGATGGTTCTTCCGCTTCTTTTGGGGTCATTTCCTCTTCAGTTTTGACTATGTCATAGTTCGCTAGGCCATTTTGTAAAACGCGAACATCAAACGTTGGATCAACAACATGAATTTCATTAATTTTAATTTTATCCCCTGTTACAACATCCCAAAAACCAACATGAGCTTGGATTAGCTTGACATCTGCCAAAGTCACATCCTTAAAATCATCCAATCCTTGTAATTTGGAATCCATCAATTCAATTGTCATATTCGGAAATGTACTTATGAAGGTTAAATCAAAATCACCAACACTCAATTCTGCTTTCAATGACTTATTCACCTCTTTAATAACCATTTCCTTGATTTCGTCTTTGAAAATGATAGGAATGATTATCAACAAAATGATAATTACCAAAAGACTGATTCCAGTCCACTTAAGCGTTTTCTTAAGGATTTTTTTCAGGTTTAATTTAGCCATGGTTCAATGTAAAATTGGGTTGAATTCTAATTTGAATTGAAGGTAAGAATTATTTAACAAAATCAATCTCAATACTTTTATTTTTTCATAAAATAATGTTGTTCAAATAACGGAAATATCCAGTTCAAAAGTATGATGTTTTCATTAACAAATGTTAAAACAGAATCCAGTCGTTATAAGAGCCGTTTTCAATGGGAAAAACTAAATATCTCATTATCTTTGTGGAACTTTTAATCAAAAGAATAATGGAGAAATTTGCCCGTTTATTTTTTTCAATGCGCATGATGGCGCTTGGAATGATTGTTTTTCTAGTTTCAATTGCGGTCGGAACTTTTTTAGAATCTGCTTATGATATTCAAACGGCAAAAATAATTGTTTACAACGCTCTTTGGTTCGAATTGCTCTTGGTGTTTTTGGGGTTGAATTTAATAGCGAATATTAATCGTTACAAGATGTGGAAACGAGAAAAAGTAGCGATGTTCACGTTTCATGTTTCATTCCTAGTTATTCTGATTGGAGCAGGGGTTACACGTTATTATAGCTTTGAAGGGTTAATGTTGATTCGTGAAAATGCACAAACGGATTTCATTTATTCTTCTGATCCTTATTTATGGATTAAAATAAATGACGGAAAATTACAGTATAAACAAAGTGAAAAAATGTTTATGTCAGAAGTGACATCAAATAGCTTTGATATCGATGTCGATTTTCCAAATCATTCAACACCTATTTCAATAAGCTATGTTGATTTTAATAAAAACATGGTTGATTCATTGGTGATAAACGATTCAATAAAAAGTTCATCTCTCGACATCGTTACTGGTGGAATGAACTCGAGCTATGTTTCCAAAGGTGATTTTTTAATGATTGGAGATGTCGCGCTTTCGTTTGATAAGGATAATGCAATGCCGGGAATAGAAGTATTTCAAAAAGGCCCGAAAATTTGGATGAAGACAAGTCTTCCTATGCGTTATTTGCCTATGTCAGAAATGCAGAAAGCAAGACAGTCAGGTGAGGAGGTAGCTGATTCATTGTATAAAAATGTCCCAATTGACACAATAGTTCCTTTTCAGACAACAACACTTTATCAGGTTGGTACAGAACAGTTTGTTTTTAAACAAATTGTCAATCACTCAAAAATGATGAAGCTTCCTGCGAAAATAAAAAATGCCGGTATGGATATTTTGACAGTAAAAATTACTGACGGAAAAAAATCGAAGTTAGTGGATTTACCGGGTGGACTTTCGGCAATACCGGATCATGTCGTGTTTGAATTTGAAGGGTTGACCTATGAACTAGAATATGGTTCAATGCAAATTCCTTTGCCTTTTGCAATTGCGTGTCGCGATTTCCAATTGGATAAATATCCAGGTTCGAATGTGGCATCTTCATTTGCCAGTGAAGTAACGATAATTGATACTGTAAATAAGTATCGACGTGATCAGCGAATATTTATGAATAATGTAATGGATTATGGCGGATACCGTTTCTTCCAGTCGAGTTATGATCCAGATGAAGGTGGAACTCGATTGAGTGTGAACCATGATTGGTGGGGAACAAACATTACATATGTTGGCTATTTATTGATGAGTATAGGAATGATTTTGTCTTTAATTGCTCCTGTAGGGCGATTTAAAGAATTGACAAATTTATTGAAGAAATCACGCGCAAAAAGGGAGAAATTACTTTCTGTTTTACTAGCGGTTTTCATGACTTCCTCATTTGCCTTTTCCCAAGAACATTTTGAAGGTGATGGGCATGACCATTCAGGACATGATCACGCCTCAACTAAACAACAAGGTGTTAAGGAAAGGAAAAAAACGAAAAGCGATGCGATTTATCGTGTCATGTCTGTAGAACATTCTGATGAGGTCGCATCTTTGTTAGTACAAGACTTTCAAGGAAGAACAATTCCGTTCCATACATTTGCAGATCAAATTTTAAGAAAATTAGAAAGAAACAATACATACAAAGATTACAATGCAGTTCAGGTTGTAATGAGTATGCACATGTATCCACCTTATTGGGTTGAACAGGATATTCTATATGTTTCGACAAAAGGAGGACTTCGTGAAAAGTTAAAAGCGGAAAGTGGATTTATTTCTTATGCTGCATTAACAGACGACAATGGTCAGTTTGTTTTGTTTGAAGATTATAACAAAGCGCATCAACGCCTTGAATCAAAAAGAGGTGAATACGACAAACAATTGATAAAATTGGTTGAACGCTATCAAGTTATGCAATCCATATTAAGCTGGTCGGACATGAAAATTCTACCAGCGAAAAATGATCCTATGCAGAAGTGGCACATACCATTGAGCGCAGAATTAATGCAAAAGGACACGCTTTCATCCAAGTTGGCCTTACAATATCTAACAGCATTGGATGCAGCATCAAAATCAAACAAATATGGTGAAGCGAGTGATTTGTTGACAGACTTAAAAGCATATCAACGATTGGTAGGTAAAGCTGTTGTTCCAAGTGAAGATAAAATCAATATGGAAATTAGCTACAATAAAATGCATGTATTTAAAAGTTCATATCGATCGTACTTGATTGTTGGATTATTAATGCTGATTGTATTCTTTATTAAGATTTTCGTTAAGCCAACGTCGAAAAGTGCAAAACGATTTAAGATTGTTACAATTGTTTTAACCGTTCTCGCTTCAATTGTTTTTGTTTATCATGGTTACGGAATATACATGCGTTGGTATATTTCAGGACACGCTCCATGGAGTAATGCTTATGAAGCAATTGTATTCATAGCATGGGTTTCAGTATTGTTTGGGTTGATTTTTAGTCGAAAAAATGCTGTTATTTTGGCTGGAGCTCTAATCTTGGCAGTTTTGATGATTGTTGTTTCAGAAATGAATCTGTTGGATCCTGACATAACGCCACTACAGCCTGTTTTGAAATCGTATTGGTTAATGATTCACGTTGCCATAATTACCGGAAGTTATGGACCCCTTGGAATAGCATGCATTCTTGGAATATTGAACTTGCTACTGTATATCGTTAGGAACAAAAAAAACGGACAAATCGTTACCCTAAATATTAACGAACTAACCTACGTTTCAGAAATGACAATGACAATCGGTGTTTTCATGTTAACAATAGGAACTTTCCTTGGAGGAATCTGGGCGAATGAATCATGGGGAAGATATTGGGGCTGGGACCCAAAGGAAACTTGGGCACTTGTAGCAGTTTTAGTTTATGCCGTTATTTTGCATTTGCGTTACATACCTGCTTTAAAGAATAAGTTCACCTTCAATGTTGCGAGTGTTTGGGGATATTCATCCATCTTGTTCACATTCTTTGGAGTGAATTTTTATTTAGTAGGATTACACTCGTATGCGCAAGGTGAAGGATTGGGAACAATCCCAACTAGTTTGATAATTACAATTGTAATTTTTATATTGTTCACCATTGTGGCGGCGATTAGAAACAAACAGTATAAAAAGTACTTATTGGAAGACTCAAATAGACCAGAAGATAAAAACGCTTTAGAAGAATCAAACTTATTAGATGACTAATTCTCTTGATATATTGGCCTTTGCTGCGCATCCAGATGATGTAGAATTATCGTGTGCAGGTACATTAATGAAGCACATTGCTGCGGGAATGACTGTAGGAATTATTGATTTAACCCAAGGAGAATTAGGTTCAAGAGGAACAGTTGAAACGCGCTATTCAGAAGCAGCTGATGCTTCTAAAATAATGGGGATTTCAGAACGTGTTAACCTAAAAATGCAAGACGGTTTTTTTGAAATCAACGAGAAAAACAAGCGTTTAATTGTTGAACAAATTCGTCACTTTCGTCCTAAAATTGTTTTGGTAAATGCCGTATCAGACCGCCATCCTGATCATGGAAGAGGAAGTCAGTTGGTTTCAGAAGCATGTTTTTTATCAGGCTTAAGAAAAGTTGAAACATCTTTTGACGGTCAGAATCAAGAAGCTCATCGTCCAGAGGTTGTTTACCATTACATTCAAGATTATCACATTCAGCCTGATTTCGTGGTGGACGTTACTGAATTTGTAGAACGAAAAATCAATGCGATTAGAGCGTTTAAAACGCAATTTTTTGATCCTGATTCAACAGAGCCACAAACGCCAATTTCGGGAGAAGATTTTTTCGAATTTATCACTTCTCGTATGCGTGAATTTGGAAGAACAGCAGGAGTGAAGTACGCCGAAGGATTTACGGTTGAGCGTTACCCTAAAGTTGATTTACTGACTGACCTCAAATAAAATCTTAAACCACTTCTTCGATTAGGATCGAATTACCATTAAATTGTATGGAATCACCTTTCTTTTTAGAAAGTAACAATTGACCAATTGGGCTGGAAGCCGAAATGCAGAATATAGTTTCGTTGTGAATGTTTATTTTCCCTAATCCTATGGATAGATAAAAAATTCCATTTGTCGTTTTTACTAAACTTCCAAGCTGTGTTTTTTCTGTTGGTTCCGTGTTTAATATAGATATCGTTTCTTTTTGCTGTGTAAACTGCGATAATTGACTCGATAGCTTTTCTTGTTCCAGCTGAATCATGGCGCGACTGGTTTCGTGCTTGTCTCCTGCGCTGCTTTTATGATCAGATGCCAAGTCACTTTTTAAATCATCGAATCGTCTTTGAATGGCAATTAACTTTTCGTCAATACTCTGCTTTAAGTGGCTTATAATGTCCTTCTTTTCCATAATAAGCGTTTACCTTTTTAATTCTTGAATAAGTGATTTGATACTTGAAGGAGAAGGAATTAACTCTTTGAATGCAGAATTGGTTTGCTTTAGGAAACGATAAACGAGATACATTAGAATAAACAAATAAGTAATACTTGTGGCTATCCCAGCGCCAATAATTCCAAAATTAGGTATTAAGCTAAAACACAACACAACAACCAAAATATTTCCAATAAACGAACCAATGATATTTAGTCTATTTTTCCCAATTCCACTGAAGTAATGATTGATTATGGTGAAAATGGCAAGAAAAATTACCGCAAAAGAAAGTGGATATAAAACGGTTCTAATCGAGCTAAAATCGTCACCAAAGACAAAGGCAAAGATTGAATTTGGTAAAATTAAAAGAATCAGCAGTGGTGGAATTGTTGCTATGAAACTCAATTGAAGTGAATGAATTGTGAGTTTACGTTGCTCTTCAGGATCCGTGGTATTAACAATTTTGGAATACTGAAAAGTTGAAATGCTTTTAGCGATGATCCAAATTACCTCACAGAGTGAAAGGGCGATTGAGAAGATTCCAAGAGCATCTTTTCCCTTCCATTTCTCAATGATAAAGAAGCAGAATCGATAATTAATCATGTGAGAAATATTGTTGATTTGAATTTCAAACCCATATTTTAAAAGTGATTTTAACATGGATTCCTTTTTATTGCCTATTTCTGATTCACTTTGGAAAAAAGGTGAAATAAGGAAAATGCTTATTACTAAAGGAATGATATAGCTGATTCCATAACCATAAATTACCGATTCTAATGAAATGTCCTTCCAAATCCAAAAAAAGAAGACTATCGAAAGCAATAGAACTGATGATTTAATGACTTCTAAGAGATTAAAGTGCTGGATTTTTTCCTTGCCCAGTAAAAGACTTTGAGATGTTGTCAATATTCCTTGTAACGCCGTAAGAAGAATTAAAATGTAAATTTGATGATAATCCAAAAGGCCAGTTGCAACCATCAAATAGGGTAATCCAACAGCGAATGCAAGACTGAATATGTTCGTGATGAAAAATAGTTTTAGAAAAGAGAATTTCGGAGTCAAATAAATAAGAACAGATCCATTGAATATTCCTTGGAAAAGACCAATAATTGAAATGTTAAGTAATAGCAAAGCAATATCACCTCGAACTGCAGCGCCTAAAGCACGTGCCGTTATTATTACGACAATGAATCCGATTCCAGCAGTAAATACCTTAGAAAAAACCGTGCTTAAAATCTTTAACAGCATAATTAGGATTTAAGAACTTGGCGATACACTTTGTCAAATGATTTCCCTACTTCTTGATAACTAAAGTGGTTAAACGCATAATAATGGATTTCATTTGAATCGAAGTTAAATTTATTGTCCAAATACGCGCAAATTGCTTTTTCAAACTGTTTTTCATCGCCTTTTGGAACTAATATACCGTTGGAAGCAATTACATGCTCTGGTATCCCATTTACATCAGTCGAAATTACTGGTTTTCCCAACATTAGTGATTCAGCAATAACGCATGGAAAGTTTTCGTAGTTACTAAAAAGCAACAATGCCGAATTCTCTTCAATAACTTGTGCAATTTCCGCTGTTGACATAGTAGAATAAAACGTAACTAATTTTTCAAGTTGATGATTTGTTACCAATTCCTTTGCGTAGTTAACTTTTCCGTCACTGATAATTTTAAGGTGGAAATCGTTTCTGTATTTAGCAATTCGTGCAAGTGTCGACAACATACCTGTAATGTTCTTATGGGCGTCTAAAGCGGTCGAGATATGTACAAAAGTTTTTATTTCACTTTCACTTGTTTGTCCTTTAAACTTAAAAACTTCTTCGTCTACAACATTTGAAATAATTTCAAATTTAGAATTCGGACTTAAAAGTTTCATGAATCGTTTTAAATCTTCACTAACAGGTAAAAGTACTTCTGCTCGTTTTAAAATATACTTACAAAGTAACAATACTGGTTTCGGATAAGTATGATCAGTTCCAACATGTAAGCCAGTCGAATTTTCAGTTACTACGTATGGTATTTTCTTTTTTCGCTTTAAATATAATGCCCAAATCCCTAAAGGATAAGTGATGTTCAAGTGAACAAGATCTGGCTGTCCGAAAATGGTCTGAACGCGAGCATAGGCAAGTTTAAATGCCGTTCTATGAGATAAATAATTTCTTAAAATACTTACAGGGTTGTATTTTCCGGAACGTTTAGGATAGTAGGCAACGATTTCAGAAAATCCTTCATCTTGCCTTTCAATTAGTCGAACTTTTTTATGAGTAGTAGAAGCAAAAATGGAGAGACAAATTACATCGTTGTAGCGAGAAGCAGCCTCAGCATGTTTTTTTACAAAATTACCCAAGGTTGGTTTTGATTCATTGGGATACCAAGAACAAAGAAATAAGATATTTAATCGTTTTTTTTTACCGTGCACAATGCGCTAAGCTAGTGTTTTTTCAAATACTGACTTTACTTGTTCTAAGGCAAAATCAATTTCAGCTTTCGTTGTGTAGCGTGAAAATGAAAAACGAGCGTTTGGACGTGTCATATCTGCTCCAATTCCTTCAAGAACATGAGAACCTTTTGCCGCACCAGATGAACATGCACTACCTCCAGAAACGGCAATACCTTTTAAATCTAAAGTGAACAGTAGCATTCCCGCTTTTTCTGTTTTAGGAAAACAAACATTTAAAACTGTATATAAAGATGAATTTGGTCCAATTTCACCATGGAATTGAATGTCATCAAAATAATTTTGAAATTGCTCAATCATATAGGATTTCAAGTCTTGCACGTGTTTTTGGTGACTTTCAACATCATCATACGCTAGATCCATCGCTTTAGCCAAGCCAACAATTCCATACACATTCTCCGTTCCGCCTCTAAACCCTCTTTCTTGGGCGCCACCGTGAATCATAGATCCAACTTTCACTTTTTTATTGACATACAAAAATCCAATTCCTTTTGGACCGTGGAACTTATGAGCGGCGCAGGTAATAAAGTCTATATCTAAATCTTGCAAATCAAATGTATAATGTCCCATTGTTTGAACCGTATCCGAATGAAAATAAGCCTTGTGTTTTCTGCATAATTCACTTACCGTTTTCAACGGCAGCAACGTTCCAATTTCATTGTTCGCGTGCATTAATGAAACCAATGTTTTATCGTTTGTTTGAAGTAATCGTTCCAAATCAGCCAAATCCACATTTCCTTTTGAATCAACTTTTACACAAGAAACGCGCGCTTTCCCCGATTTTTCAATCGCTTCTGCGGTGTGTCCAATAGCATGATGTTCCAGACAAGAAGTTATGATGTGCGTAACCCCCATTTCGTTTACACATGAATTCAACGCCATATTATCTGCTTCAGTTCCTCCCGAAGTGAAAATTATTTCAGACGGCTGGCAGTTCAAATGTTTAGCAATGCTTCTTCGAGATACTTCCAATAATGCCTTTGATTTCCTCCCAAACGAATGAGAAGAAGACGGATTTCCAAAACCATCTCTTAAAACAGGAATCATTGCTTCAATGACTTCTGGTGCAATTGGAGTAGTTGCTGCGTTGTCTAAATAAACTGCCATAAATGTCAAATTTGGTTACAAAGATAAAGGATTAGGCTAAATCTTTGCCTAAAATATGCCGCATTGTCTCTTTTCCAATTGGAGCTCTTTTTAGGTTTTCAAGAATTGCAATACTTTTTTCAATGCGTTTATCGCTCGATTTTAGTTGTAAGATCAAGTAAATAGTTGCTCTTCGTTTTCCCAGTGAAAGAGAATCAAACCGTTGTTTTCCGAGTGTGTCTTGATGTAGAACTTCTTCAAATTCAATCGGAACATCAAAACCATATTCAGAAAAGTCGCGTTCTAACGATACATTTACCGTATCTCCAATGTCGGCTTTTATTTTTTTTAAGCGCTCAGAGGAAACTGTAATATACGCCTCGTTGTTACCCAAAGAAACACTCCCAGCTTGCCATCGTACGGAATCGTTTAGAGTGATAATAAAACGTTGATTGAAAATAGAGCCTTCATCTTCTTTCGTCCAGAATTTTTCTAGAATTTCTTTTGAAACTGTAATATGTCTCAACTTCAATTTTTCAAGTAATGCTATTTTTGATGGAAAAGATTGTTTCATACGCGAATGTAAAAAAAAGTCCACTCATAAATAATGAATGGACTTTCTAAACATGAAACTAGAAATGAATGCGGATCAATTCTCTTTTGTGTAACCTATTTTCTCCGCTTTTTTGATGATGCTTTCATTTACAGAAGTGCCGAAATCATCAACTTCCTTGCCTTCAGCGGCTTGTTTTTTTAATTCTTCATTGATATATTCTTGACGGTTTTTAGCTAATTCTGCAATTTTAGTTTGGTAATTAGCTCTGTCTTCGCGAATTTCTTCCAACAATTTTTCTTTTTCTTCTACTGTTTTTCCTTTGAACTCATCAGGAAGTTCTTTTTCTTCCATTTTACTAATATCTTTTCCGCCTTTATCTACTGCATCTATGATGTCCCATGACGCGTTGTTGTATACATTTCCTTTAGATTTAGCGATAGATCGTTCAGCTTTCACAGCCATCGATGTTGATTCCGCGTTTTGATCTTCAGAAACTTGCAAAGATTTTTTACGTTCACCCTCAATGCCGTAACCGTAATATGTTTTGTTCAGGGAATCATTGTATTGGTTGATTTGTTCGTCATATGGAGTTTTAACGTGCGCTATTTTTTTATCTGAATCGATGTTAAAATAATCACCTTGACTACAAGTCGCTCCATCTTTCCAGAATTCACGAACACCTTGGTCATAATTTCCGCAATAAATTGTATTGATAAAAATACCTCTCGATGCTGCTCGTTTGCATTCTTCTTTGTAGTCAATTGGTCCTTGGTTAAAGGCTTCATTTCCTGCGATGTAGATCATTTTCAAATCTGTAGGATTACTTGACCAATTTAAATCAGTAAGCGACCGTCCAATTACTGCACCGCAGAATTCACTTCCCCCATTCGTTCTTAAACCGAATAGTTTTTGTGAAACTGCGTCTAAATCTCCTGTTAATGCTAATAGTTGTTCGATGTAATGATTTCCTGGACTTAAATTATCATTTCCATAGTGATAAAGGGCAATTTCAATCGATGGACGATAACCGTTGTATGATAGTGTACTGATTTCATTCACGATATTCCAAATTCGTGATTTGGCTTGATCAATTAATCCGTCCATACTATTTGAGGTGTCAAATAGAATTGCGACTTGTACTTTTCTTGGAGCTTGCGCTTGGGCAAATGTTGCGCTTAATATAAATGCTGCAAATAAATAGATTGTCTTTTTCATGTTGTTGTGTTTTTTGTTTGGTACAACAACAAACAAGATTGGTTCAATCAATCACAATTTTCTTTTGAATGGCAGCATTCTAGTTTCACACTTTCCTCTGCTTTTTCAGATGTTTCAGAATGGTTTTGTTCCATTTTTATAATCGGACTTACGTAAGGAATTCCAAGGTTGAGTCCTCGTAGAACGATTAACAATCCAACCAACGAAATAAAATAAGGAACAATTCTATTGAATTTAGATCTTAATTGAGGCGTGAATTTGTTCGCCATATAAATTACACTAACCATTGCTGGAAGCGTTCCAATACCAAAAAAAACCATAGCTAAGGAACCATCAATTGCATTTCCGGACAGAAGTGCATTTAACAATGCGGCGTAAACCATACCACAAGGTAAAAAACCATTGAGTAGTCCAAGTAATGACAACTTTAAGGGATTTTTTGATCGTATCACTTTTCCAATAGTTGCATTGAGGTGTTTTTGAAACGGTAAAGCAGGAAGGTGTCGACTAAATAATGAGCTAAGGTATTTTCTCCATGCAAAGAAAATCAAGAAAATGCCAGATACAATGCTTAACCATTGTAATATTCCGAAAGTATGGACGCTTAGACCAATCAATCCGATAATTGCACCAAGAAAAGCATAGCTAATTATTCTGCCAAAATTGTATTGAAAAGCACCAAAAAGAATGGTTGAATTATTTTTTCTATTCACGGGGATTGCAAGTGCAATTGGTCCGCACATTCCTATGCAATGAAAGTTGGATGTTAGACCAAGTATAAAACCAGTGATTAACAGAGTACTCATTAAATGTAATATTCTTCTTTTTGCAAATAGCTTGTACCGTTTATCTCATAGGATAATTCTAATTTGTAAATTCCTTTTGTCAGTTCTTTTTTGTCTAACGTAAAGGTATTTGTTCCTTGAATTTTATAGCTTTTATCTAGTTTTTCGTTGTTTGGACGATTTAAATTTAATTCAATATTGTTCAATTTTTGTCCTGTTGATAAGTGCACGACAATATGCGTGTCTGTCATAATTATTATTGGTTTGTTGGACAAAAAATTTGCATTTTCCATAGAAGATATTTCAGTCTGAAATGCGATTTCTTTTTTGTAATAATCCTCCGTTTCTAAATCGACTGGTTGCGAAACTAAAATCACAACTAATACTACTATAAAGCTAATAAATGCCATTAATGCGATTGCTATTCCTTTTCCCCAATTCATAATTTTTAGTTTAAATGTTTGGACCAATAAATTTGGTTGTTACCCGCTCAATTTCTTTGTTGTTTCCATAAACGATTATAGTCACATCCTCTTTACCGTTTTTTATTTTTTCGATCGGTAATTTCATTACAAAACGTTCTTTAATTCGATCTTCTGATTTTAAAATCAGTTTTTTAACTACCAAGTCGATCGACGCTTCTGAATGATCAAGTTTTAATTTAATCGTATAATCATTTTGCGTTTTATTGGTCAAGTTAAGTTCAAAAATATTACTGACCCTTCCATCATTGGTTATTTGATAAGTTGAACCTCTTTGTCTAAGAATCGTTGCTTCGAAATCTTTTCGAGTTAATAGCAATATGGTTAATACAATCAACATGGATATTAATAGAATGGTATATGAAATCACACGTCTCGTCCATTGGAATTTAGTTCCCTGAGTAATGCCTTTTTCAGAAAGAAAACCAATCAACCCTCTTTCTAAGCCAACATTATCCATCATGTGATCGCATGCGTCTATACAAGCAGTGCAGTTTACGCACTCCAACTGAGTTCCGTTTCTAATGTCAATCCCTGTTGGGCAAACATTTACGCATTGATTACAATCGATGCAATCTCCTTTACCTAATTCAGCACGATCTTCGTTCTTTTTAAATTTTGCTCTTCCTTCGCCTCGTTTGTGATCGTATGCAACAACTAGGGAGTTTTCGTCCAGCAACACGCTCTGCAATCTACCATATGGACAAATAGTGGTACAAACTTGCTCGCGTAAAAGTGTAAATACAAAATAGAATGCAAAAGTGAATAACATAATGGCGATAAAGCCTCCCAAATGCTCATTAATCGGACTCGTTTGAATCGCCCATAATTCTTTCGAACTAATAATATACGCTAGAAAAGTATTGGCAATTAAAAAGGAAATCATCCAGAAGATGAAATGTTTAATTACTTTCTTTCGGATTTTTTCTGCGTTCCAAGGACCATCGTTTAACTTTTTTTGGTGAGTCCAATCTCCTTCGATCCAATATTCAATCCGGCGAAAAACCATTTCCATAAAAATAGTCTGTGGACAAATCCATCCGCAAAATATTCGACCAAAAATAATGGTAAACAAAATGATGAACACTATTCCAACTATCATAGCAATGGCAAACAGGTAGAAATCTTGTGGCCAAAATACTTTACCTAAAATAACGAATTTTCTATCCAGAATATTGAACAACAGTGATTGTTGACCATTAATATAAAGGTGAGGAGCCCCGAATAACAAGACCAGTAAAATATAACTTACTATTTTCCGCTTCGTAAAATACTTACCAGATGGTTTTTTAGGATAAATCCATTTTCGACTACCGTCTGAATTAACGGTAGAAATTTTATCTCTGAATTCCCCTTCGTCGCTATGTAATTCGGTATCGCCCATTAATTTTCCATAATCGTTCCTTCTGCTTCTTTCCCGTTGGTCTCAGGCAACGAAAGGACAAAAGAAGAAACCTGTTGCATTTGAATTGGGTTCAATTTCGAATTGTGTTCTGGCATACCGTTGGCGGTTCCTAGTTTCACGGTTTTAAAGATGTCTTTTACATCAAAACCATATATCCAGGCCTTGTCCGTTAAATTTGGACCAATATTTCCTTCACCATTCGGGTTGTGACAAACTACACAATTTGCTTCAAATAAGACTTTTCCAGTTGATAAGTCACTGCTTTCAGTCATTAATGTTGCATTCGTTTCATCCACATTCATGGCCATTTCATCCAAATAAGCATTGACCTCTTTTTGGGCTTTTTTCATAGAGCGGTTGTACTCATCGATTTGCAAGTCGCCCGTTTTAAATATGTGGAAGTTGAAAATATATATTACACCAAATACAATCGTTGCATAAAACATCCACACCCACCATGGTGGTAAATTGTTGTCCAATTCTCTAATTCCATCGTATTCGTGATCCATTAAAATAGACGCTTCATCTTCAATTGGAACGGCATCTGTTAGAAGTTTTTGCATTCTACGTTCATTTCTTGCGGATAGTTTTTTCGCCTTTTTTGGTCGAACTAAATTGGCAATATCCATGAATGTATTTCTGAAATGCAGAATTACAAAAAGGAGCGTGATATTTAAAATTACCAAGAGTAATATATCTTGATTTTCAACAATCAACCAAGGTGTATATTCGGTTGTCGTGCCAGATTCAGTAAAGCTTAATGCACTGGCCGTACTTGCCAATCCGGAAAAAACCAACAATAAAATGATGTTTTTCAATCCTCCATTGTTCTTTTTGTCAGATTTCAATTTTACGAACGTTTTGATAGAATTTGAAATGGCAAAAATCACTCCGATTTGAACAAAAAGTAGAATGATTAAGAAATAGAACAAAGTCAAATTTTCTTCATAGTTTGGCACATAAACAATGGTCGGTTCACCGGTAGGATTTTCTTCACTAACTTCTATTGGTTCAACATAATTGTCAACATAATCTAAAATTGCGTCAATTTCTTCTTTTGAAACTGATTGAGCTGGCATGTCGGTCGCGCTAAAAGATTTGGCAGCGGTTGCCATGGTACTTTTTCCTGATCCAATTAAGGTTTGCGAGTTAGTCACCCACTCATAAATCAATTCGCCTTCACCTGCATCAATCCATTGTTGTTTTTTACCTGCGAGGTTCGGGCCTGTTCCATCCTTTCCAATCATATGGCAGGTGTTACATTTAGACTTAAATAATCCTTCCCCGTCTTGTGCGTTCAAATTGAAACCAAAGATGAGAATCGAAACGAGAAAAATAATTTGTAAAGTTTTCATATCGTTTTATTTAGTTTCAAATATTTGGGCAGAGTCGAATTCATTTGTTGAACCATCTTCCAATGGTAAACCACTTACTTCTTCAATGTCTTTTTTCTTCATGCGAATGACATAAAAAATCATTAATGAAAAGAAAAGAACGAAAATCAATAGAGAGATGATTGGGTAGATTTCAACTCCATCTATTCCTGTCAAATTGTGTTTGATATATCTTAACATAGCTCCTATTTTTTAGTATTTACAGTGTCTACAGGAATAATTGGCATTCCCTTTTCAACAACATTTTCGGCTTTGATATCAGTACCAAGTCGTTGCAAGTAGGCTATTAAAGCGATTATTTCTTTGTTTTTTAATTCATTGATTTTTGCCTTAGTATTGATGCCTTTTTTGACTTTTTCAGGCATGTTATTTACAATGTCAGTTGCAATTGCTAAAGCCTGTGCTTCTGCGTCTCCTTTCGCCTTTTTATCATATCCTTCTGGATAAGGAACGCCCATGGTTTGCATTGCTCTAATTTTCTTGTCAATAATGGACAAATCCATGTCGTTTTCTTTCATCCAAGGATATGCGGGCATGATTGAACCTGGAGAAATATCTTTTGGTCGTATCATGTGATCATAATGCCAAGAATTATTTCGTTTACCACCTTCTCTGGCTAAATCAGGACCAGTTCGTTTTGAACCCCATTGGAAAGGGTGGTCATACACAAATTCACCGGATTTGGAATATTCTCCGTAACGTGCGGTTTCAAATCGAAGAGGACGAATCATTTGAGAATGACAATTGTAACATCCTTCTTTAATGTATAAATCACGACCTTCTAACTCCAAGGGTGTATAAGGTTTTACACTTGAAATTGTTGGAACATTGCTTTTCACGATCATTGTTGGAATAATTTCAACTAATCCTCCTATTGCAATAACAATTAAACTCATGATTAAGAATCGAGTTGGTTTTTGCTCAATAGTTCTATGCCAGAAGTGTTTTTCATTGCTATGTGTTGCCACTTCTCTTAAGTTTGGCGCTTCAGCTGGTTCGTTCGCAAGGAAGTTACCAGATTTGGCGGTCTTGATTAAGTTGTAGAACATCATTACTGTACCAATGATAAAGAGTAATCCCCCTAATGATCGTAGTGCGTAATATGGTTTTAAAGCTGTTACAGTATCAAGGAAGTCAGCATTCACCAATGTTCCATCCGGATTAAAGTCTTGCCACATTAACCCCTGCACGAACCCAGCGATATACATTGGAATCGCGTAAAGCAAAATACCTAAAGTTGCAATCCAGAAATGTTGATTCGCTAGTTTTTTAGAGTATAATTTGGTTCTGAACATTTTTGGGAAAAGCCAGTAAAGCATTCCGAATGTCAACATTCCGTTCCATCCTAGTCCACCAACGTGAACATGGGCGATTGTCCAATCTGTGAAATGAGACAGTGTATTTACATTTTTCAATGATAATAATGGTCCTTCAAAGGTTACCATTCCGTATGCGGTTAGGGCAACAACCATAAACTTAAGTGTAACATCATCTCGAACTCTATCCCAAGCTCCACGGAGTGTTAAAAGCCCGTTTAACATACCACCCCAAGATGGAGCGATTAACATAATAGAGAAAACAACTCCTAAACTTTGCGCCCAATCTGGAAGGGATGTATAAAGTAAGTGATGAGGTCCAGCCCAAATGTATAGAAAAATCAATGCCCAAAAGTGAATGATTGATAATCTATACGAGTAAACAGGTCTATTTGCGGCCTTTGGCACAAAATAATACATTAAACCTAAATAAGGAGTTGTTAGGAAAAATGCCACTGCGTTATGACCGTACCACCATTGAACGAGAGCATCTTGTACTCCAGCGTACCATGAGTAACTTTTCATAAATGAAACAGGAAGTTCAAACGAGTTGAATATGTGAAGTACTGCAACAGTAACAAATGTTCCTAAGTAAAACCATATTGCGACGTACATGTGTTTTACTCTTCGAGTTAAAATTGTTGCGAACATATTCCATCCAAATACAACCCAAAGAATTGTAATTAAAATATCAATCCACCATTCAAGTTCGGCATATTCCTTACCTGAAGTGATTCCAAGAGGTAAAGTGACAACAGCACAAAGTATAATGAACTGCCATCCCCAAAAGTTAATGCTGCTTAATTTGTCACTCCACATACGTGTTTTAAGCAAACGTTGAAGAGAGTAGTACACGCCGGTGAAAATTCCGTTTCCTACAAACGCAAAAATCACTGCATTTGTGTGCAAAGGACGAATTCTACCAAAAGATAAAAAACTAAAACCCAAATAGTCGTTAAAAAATTGGGGGAATGCTAACTGCAAAGCAGCAATTAATCCGACAGTCATTCCGGTAATTCCCCAAATGATTGTTGCGTAGGCAAAATTTCGTACGGTTTTATTGTCGTAACTAAACTTCTGAATTTCCATTTGAATTGTTTTTGTTTGTTTCGTTTGATACTTCTTCATCGAAGAGCATTCTAACAGAAGGTGTGTAATCGTCGTCGTATTGCCCATTTTTGGTCGCCCACAAGAAGCTGAACAAAAAGAACAGCGCGATAATTAAACTCACTATTAGCATTAGATAAATTACTCCCATACAACAAAGAACGTGATGATTGGAAGTTAAAAGAATGATCTGTAATCGGTAAAAAAGATGATTTATATCACCTTTTTAACAACTAGATTTGTAACGTTCAGTGAATGCGTGAATTAACTTTTTGCTCTGGCCATAAGCGTGCTAATTAAAACAACAGAAATCGAACTAATTGGCATTAAAATGGCTGCGATTAAAGGGGTTAACAGGCCTGAAAGCGCAAAAGAAAGTCCAATGATATTGTAAATCACCGAAAAAATGTAGCATGTTTTAAGAATTGTTGTTGCAAAACGAGAAGTGGAAAGAAGTTCTGGAAGATGAATTAACTCATTGGCATCGAGAATAGCATCTGAACTTGGCGTAAAACGAAAGGCGTCTTCAGAGATTGCAATTCCACAATTTGCCATTTCAAGTGCACCAGAATCATTTAATCCATCGCCAATCATTAAACATTTTCTATTCGATTTTTCTAATTTTTCGATATAGTTTAATTTGTCTTTAGGAGATTGATTAAAATGAAGTTGGTTTAATCCAGGGACGTTTGTTTTTAAATAGATTTTGTCCTTGTCCCTGTCACCGGAAAGAACATGGATCGAATGAGTTTGGTTTAATTTTGTTAAGGCAGTGATAATCCCATCTCTGAATTCGGATTCAAAAGTAAATTTACCTACCGGCTGGTTATCAATGGAAATATAGGATTCAGTTGCATTTTTAACGTCGATTTTTTTGCCATGTATAAATTCGTATGACCCAATTTTGAATCTTCTATTTTCAATCACACCTTCAATTCCTTCACCCTCTTTTTCATTAAATTCAGTTAGATTCCAAGCAGAATGAAATCCATTGCGTAGGAAGTGGTTTACGATGGATTTTGAAAGTGGATGACTCGAAGAGTTGGCAAGAACTAAAAGGGCTTCTTTTTCAAATGCAGAAAGTTCACTTCCCTCGTAAGTCGCATTGTTTCCACTACCTGAAGTCAATGTCCCTGTTTTATCAAACACGATATCAGTCGTTTCATTTAGTTTTTCAATTACATCGGCGTTTTTTAAAAACAATTTCTTTTTCCCCAATGACCGTATAATATTTCCTAAGGCAAATGGTTTGGAGAGCGCAAGTGCACACGGGCAAGCAACTATTAAAACTGAAACGATAATCTCAATTGTTCTTGATGAATCCCAAAAGAACCAAAAAATTCCTGCAAACGTTGAAATTACCAGTAATGCTGCTAGAAAATAGATTGAAAATTTATCTGATTTGGTACTGACAACAGATTCTTTTTTTGAAAAATCATTCCACAGTTGAGTTAAGTGACTTCGGTTGCTTTTTTTATCGACGATGAAATCTGTTTTTTTTCCTATAACTTTTCCACCTGCATAAATAAAATCACCTTTTACTTTTGTTACAGGTATTGATTCGCCAGTAACAAAGCTATAATCAATGTTGATTTCTTCTGAAACTAAAAAGGAGTCACAAGGAATTACCTCTTGGTTTCTAATGGAAATAGTGTCTCCCACTTCAACATCTTCGATTTCAATTATTTCCTCAGTTGAATTGTTTAAACGAGTTACCGCAACAGGAAAGTAGGATGTGTAATCTCGATCAAAAGACAGTGATTGGTATGTTTTACGTTGGAACCATTTTCCAATCAACAGAAAGAATATGAATCCGGCAAAACTATCCATGTAGCCACTTCCATCACCGGATAATATTGAATAGGCACTTTGTCCATAAAGTGCAATAATTCCTATTGAAATAGGAACATCTAGGTTTAAATTTTTATGCTTTAGTGCTTTATAGGCCGATATTAAATACTCATTTGCTGAATAAAACAACACAGGAAGCGAAATAAGCAAAGTCAAATAGGACGTAACGGCCATAAAGTTGGTGTTGTCGCTTTCTATTCCTAAATGTTCAGGAACGCTCCAAAGCATAATGCTACCAAATGCAAAGCCGGCAACGCCAAGTTTATACAAGTAGTTATAATTTTGTTTTTTTGAATTCTCTGATCGGTTTCCAAAATTGGGTGTATATCCAATAGAAGCTAATAAATCAGCAAGTTTTGAAAGAGGGTAGTTTTTATCGACAATAAAGTATGCTTCTCGTTTAGCGAAATTAACTTGACACGAGGTGATACTTGTTTCTAACTTTTGAATGTTTTCTAGTAAGTAAATGCACGATGAACAATGAATTTGCGGGAGAAAAAGTGTCAATCTAACAGAATTTTCATCTTCAAACTCGATGTGTTTGGTTCGAATTTTTGGCACATCTAAAAAAGAAAAACGATTGTCTTCTAGAGTGTTAGGCTTTGTGCCTGCATTGTTTTCAATTGAGTAAAATGAATTTAATGAACTTGTTGTGAGTAATTCGTAAACACTTTTGCAACCGTTGCAACAAAAGACTTTATCATCGAATTTTATTCCTTTTCCAATGATTTCATCGCTACAATGAAAACAATTCTGTGCCATTAAATCGTTTTTGAGAACATATTCTCTTGTTGTGTTTTATCTGCCAAATCTTGATCAAATGCCATACAACAATTTCGTACAAAAGGAATTCCGGCTTCGGTTACTTTTACCTTGTTTCCTTCAATAATAACCAATCCATCTGTAATCATTCCTTCTAAACGTCTTTTAATTGCTTCATGCAATTCTGTTGAAGTTGACTTTTCATCAAACGTTGTTTCAAAATGGCACATCAAGTCTAGAATGTATTTTCGAATTTCTAAATCAACATCATTCAATAAGTGCCCTCGGAAAATTGGAATAACGCCTTGGTTTACAATTTCCATGTATTTCTCAGTCGATTTTTCATTTTGAGCGAATCCAAACCAACTGTCGGAAATTGCAGACATTCCTAACCCTAATAGAAAATCTGTGTTTTGAGTGGTGTACCCCATAAAATTACGGTGCAAGCTTTTTGCTTTAAATGCTTTTGCCAAATCATCGTGCTCCAACGCGAAATGATCCATTCCAATTTCGATGTATCCTTCAGCTTCTAACATTTCCTTTGCTCGTTCATACAGTGCTCGTTTCACTGCGTCTTGAGGTAGATCTGACTCGTCGTACCCGCGTTGTCCATTTCCTTTGATCCATGGAACATGTGCATAGCTGTAAAGTGCAATTCTATCTGGGCGCAACTCCAAAGTTTTTTTAACCGTATCCACGATGTCGGACATTCGTTGCTTTGGCAACCCAAACACTAAATCATGACTGATAGATTTGTAGCCTGTTGCCTTTGCAGTTTCATGTACTTTTTTGACATCTTCAAACGGTTGTATTCTATTGATAGCCTGTTGAACTGTTGGACTATAATCCTGAATTCCTAAGCTTAATCGTCTAAAGCCAAACGCATGTAACTTTTCTAAATGTTCTTTGGAGGTATTATTTGGGTGCGCTTCAAAACTCAGTTCAGCATGTTCCGGATCAATAAAATCTTTTCCAAAAATTGCACGTACCAATCGAATTAATTCGTCTGGTGCAAAAAACGTTGGGGTTCCTCCACCAAAATGTAACTCACGAATATCAGGTGAACTGATAAATTTCGCGCGATATAATTCCCACTCCTTAATTACGGCATCAATGTAAGGGCCTTCAACAGCGTGATTTTTTGTGATGCGTTTATGGCATCCACAGAATGTACATAGACTTTCACAATAAGGAAGGTGAATGTATAGACTCATGTTTGAGTTTTGAAAAAAGTCCGCATTTTTGAAAATGGTTTCCAACCAATCGGTCACTGATAAAGGATTGTTCTTCCAAAATGGAACCGTAGGATATGAAGTATATCTAGGACCAGGGACGTTATATTTTTCTACTAAATTTTGCACTGAAAGAAGTCTTTTAAATGAGATGAAATCACTTTGCAAAGATAGTTAGTAATATTGAAACATGAGTCTTTGAAAGAATAAGTTAAAATAGTAACTTTGAAAAAAAGAATAGAATGTTGGATAAATCCCATAAGCACGTTACCTGTGAAAATTGTTTAGCGAAAAACAGTTCCTTGTTTAAATCCTTTTGTAACGAGGAAGTGGATGATTTAAACATTGTGAAGAGCTGTTCTTATTTTAAAAAAAGTCAACCCTTATTTATTGAAGGAAGTATGCCGAGGGGTGTTTTTTGTTTGAATAAGGGAAAAGTGAAGATATTTTCTAGGGGAGAAGAAGGAAAAGAGCAAATTATTCATGTTGCCAAGGAAGGTGAAATTGTTGGTTTTAGGGCTATGTTTAGTGAAGAGCCATATAAAGTTACGGCATCAACTTTAGAGGAAAGTAATATTTGTTTCATCAGTAAGGCAGATTTTTTAAATCTTGTTGATACCAATGTTACACTTCGAAATGGTATTATGAAAGAGTTGTCTACTGAACTTGCAAACCGTGTAACGTATATTACCAATATGGCGCAAAAATCTGTTCGGGGACGTTTGGCTTTCGCATTGATATTATTGGAAGAAATTTACACCGGAGAAATGATTAACCTAACGCGAGAAGACCTTGCGAATTTTGTTGGAACTGCAACAGAAACTTTAATTCGACTGCTAAAGGACTTCAAAGACGAGGAAATTATTCAAACACATGGTAGAAAGATTGAAATTCTCAATCATGATAAATTAATTACAATTTCCGGAACTTAAATTTTAAAATGTGACTTAGGTCACTTTTTTTTTGAACACCAACATTTAGCTTTGTAAAAACGATTATTATGTTCGGTAAAGGGTCAAAATTGTACAGTATTTTTAAAATGAAATGTCCGAGATGTCATGAAGGGGATTTTTTCATTTCACATCCCTATGATCTTCGTAAAGCTGGTGATATTCACAAACATTGTTCAAAATGCGATTTGAAATATTCAAAAGAGCCTGGTTTTTATTACGGAGCCATGTATGTTTCCTATGCATTGGGAGTTGCGTTATTTGTCACTTTGTGGACTTCCTTTAATTTGTTTTTCCCAGCTGTTTCTACTACTTTTCAAATAACGACAATAATAGTACTAACGTTTCTTTTAACACCTTATCTTTATGCTTTGTCTAAAATAATTTGGGCAAATTTATTTATCAAATATGATCGTGTCAGACATTCAGAGAAAATTAATCAATGATCGAATTGGTTTTTTGTTTGAGGAAGAGTTGTTATCTGAAATATTAACGACTGGAACCATTCGCAGTTTTAAATCTGAAGAAATTATTATTGACGTTGATCAAAACATCGAGTTCATGCCTTTTATTCTAGAAGGATCTTTAAAAGTATCACGAGAAGCTGATGATGGACAGGAGTTGTTGCTGTATTATATTGAATCTGGAGAAACGTGCGCTTTCACTTTGCAGTGTTGCGTGAGAGAAAGTAGAAGTGAAATTCGAGCTACAACCTTGGAGCAGACAACAATTCTTACGATTCCAATCTCAAAGCTTCACGAATGGATGGGGAAGTTTGATTCATGGCGAAAGTTTATTTTGGATAGTTATCATACGAGAATGACAGAATTGATTGAAACAATTGATGCGATCGCGTTTCTTCGCTTAGATCAACGGTTAGAAAACTATATAAAAGACCAAGTCAAACTCAAAGGATCTTTGGAAATTATTGCCACACATCAACAAATTGCGGAAGATTTGCACTCGTCAAGAGTGGTAATTTCTCGTCTGTTAAAGCAAATGGAAAATAAAGGATTAATTACTCAAAAACGAAATAAAATAACGTTGACCTCTTTATAATTATTCGCTTTGCTTGGATTTCAATCTGTCTCTTATACACATCTCCGAGCCCACGAGACAGGCAGAAATCTC
>CAJXRM010000039.1 GCA_913059205.1 uncultured Flavobacteriales bacterium | reverse complement strand
TACGAGATTTCTGCCTGTCTCGTGGGCTCGGAGATGTGTATAAGAGACAGCACCGTCATACAAAGTAAATGAAACCTTCAATTGAACTATTTAAATTAATTAAATCACTTACAAAATCAGAAAAGCGATTTTTTAAATTGTCATCTTCTTTACAATCAGGCGAGAAAAATTATTTAAAGATTTTTGATGCCATAGAAAAACAAGACGAATACGACGAAGATGAGCTCAAACGTGAATTTAAAGGAGAAACCTTTGTTAAACACCTTCCATCCGAGAAGAATCATTTGTACAAATTAATTCTTAAGAGCTTAAGGTCGTTTTATAGTGAGCAGTCGGTAAGTAGTTCGTTGAAGCAGGAGATTAAAAACGTTGAGATATTATACAATAAGGCGCTTTATAAGGAATGTGAAAAGTTCGTAATGAGAGCGAAGGATACAGCTCGAAAATACGAGAAGTTTTATTATTGGTTTGAATTGATTTCTTGGGAGAAACTGTTAATGGAATCGGCATTTGAGCAAGGTGTTTTTTCAGATGATCTTGATGCGCTAATAGAAGAAGAAGAGATGGTTATTGCTAAATTGAGAAATTTGGCAGAATACACCGTTATCTATTCTAAAATTAATCTGATATTTAGGAGTGGAGGATTCACACGAAATGAAGCGGAAAGAGAGAAAGTTCAAGAAATAGCAGATTATCATCTTATAAAAGGGAAAAATACGGCTATTTCAACTAAAGCTGCTTCCATTTGTTATTATATTAAGGGGTTATGTGCTGCAACCAATAGGAATTATGAAGATAGTTTTCAGTTTTTCAACCGAACTAAAGAGATTCTAGATAATAATCCGGCAATTAAGTTGGATTCCACATCCAGGTATGTAATGACTCTCTTTCATCTTCTGAGGTGTTACATTGATGACCTTCAATTTGAAAAAGCTCGAGATTTAATTGCTGAAATTCGCGACTTGGCCACTAAAAAAGGATTTAATTCCATTGATCTTTCAGTGAGAATATTTGGGAATTCATACATCCAAGAATTATCGCTTTACCACAAGGAAGGTGAGTTCAAGAAAAGTTTGGATTTAATTCCAATTATCGAATCAAATCAAATCGCATTTGAAGGGAAGCTTAGTAAGGAAATTGATATTCTGCTGGCTTACAACATTGCATATAGCTATTTTGGTGTTGGGGAATACAAAAAAGCGTTACATTATCTAAATGAAGTATTAAACGATAATGAGCAAAATTTACGTCAAGATGTTTATAGTTTTTCGCGACTTTTTAACCTTATTATTCATTTCGAACTTGAGAATTATGATTTCTTAGAATACATTATTAAATCAACTAATCGTTATTTAAATAAACAAGAGCGTGATTATCAAATTGAGTTTGTGTTTATTAAGTACCTAAGAAAACTTGCAAAAATCCAGTCTGGCGTGCAACAAATGGAGATTTACGAAAGTTTATTTGCTGAATTACAACCGCTTCTAGATGATCATAATGAACGTGTGGTACTGGAGTATTTTAATGTTGAAGCGTGGGTACAGAGTAAATTGAAAAAGACAACATTCGAAAATGCGATTCGCTCGCAGTATTCTAAAACGAATTAATTCGGCTGTCTTTGCACATTTAATTCTTATTTTTGCAGTCAAATTAATTTAGATTAACGCATCCATTATGGCTCAAAAATATACGACAAGAAAGGAAGATTATTCGAAATGGTACAATGAAACTATTGCTCGGGCAGACTTAGCTGAAAATTCTGGAGTACGTGGTTGCATGGTTATAAAACCATATGGTTATGCAATTTGGGAAAAAATTCAGGCTCAATTGGATATCATGTTCAAAGAAACTGGTCATCAAAATGCTTATTTCCCGTTATTTGTTCCTAAAAGTTTATTTGAGGCGGAAGAGAAGAATGCAGAAGGTTTTGCAAAAGAATGTGCTGTGGTCACTCACCATCGTTTAATGACAGATCCGAATGACTCGACAAAACTTGTTGTTGATCCAAAAGCAAAACTAGAAGAGGAATTGGTTGTTAGACCAACATCTGAAGCAATTATTTGGAATACATATAAAGGCTGGATTCAGTCGTATAGAGATTTACCAATACTGATTAACCAATGGGCGAATGTTGTGCGTTGGGAAATGAGAACACGTTTGTTTTTAAGAACAGCCGAATTTTTATGGCAAGAAGGACATACTGCTCACGCCACTAAGCAAGAAGCTATTGAAGAAACAGAACAAATGCTCAAGGTGTATGCTGAATTCGCTGAATCGTACATGGCAATGCCTGTAATACAAGGAGTTAAGACTGAAAGTGAGCGTTTTGCAGGAGCCGATGATACATATTGTATTGAGGCAATGATGCAAGACGGAAAAGCGCTTCAAGCTGGAACGTCACATTTTTTAGGTCAAAATTTCGCAAAAGCATTTGATGTGAAGTTTACTGATAAAGATGGAACTCAGGATTATGTGTGGGCAACTTCTTGGGGAGTATCTACACGCTTGATGGGTGCATTAATTATGACCCATTCTGACGATGAAGGACTAGTTTTGCCTCCAGCTCTCGCGCCAATTCAGGTAGTTGCTGTTCCAATTTATAAAACTGAAGAAGATTTGGTTGCAATTTCAGAGCGAATTAAAGAATTGGGAGTTAAATTAAAAGCTAGGGGAATTTCATTTAAATATGATGACGATGATAACCGCCGTCCAGGTTGGAAGTTTTCTGAATACGAATCAAAAGGTGTTCCAGTGCGTTTGGCAATGGGGATGCGTGATTTTGAAAATGGCAATATAGAGGTTGCTCGACGCGATGAAAAAACAAAGGAGATTGTTCAGTTTGATGGTGTTGACGTGCACATTGAAAAGTTATTGAAAGAAATTCAAGATAATCTTTTGAATAAGGCGATGAAACATCGTTCGGATAATATGCGGGAGATTGATTCTTATGATGAGTTTAAAGTGAAAATTGAGTCGGAGGGAGGTTTTTTCTTAGCACATTGGGATGGTACAGCCGAAACTGAGGAGAAAATTAAAGAGGAAACAAAGGCAACAATTCGATGCATTCCTTTTGATCAGCCCAAAGAAAATGGAAAGTGCATGGTTACGGGTAAACCTTCTTCTGGAAGAGTGATTTTTGCTAAAGCATATTAAAATGGAAGAAAACAAGCAACGCGCAGAGATAGTTGATTTATTACTAAATAAATCCGCTATGAAGCAAGATATTGCCGACAACTCTGAGGAGGTGTTGGCAAAGTTTAAAGATATCGCGAAAGACGAATTAGACATACTTTCTAAATCCGTTGATGATTCACGAGTACGACTTCGATTTAAAGACAATGGGAAATTTGAATTTCGTGTTTTTGTGGGAAGCGATGCGCTCGTTTTTCAATTACATACGAATGTTTTTCGCTTACCAGACGAAAATCCATTATGGAAAACGAATTACTTAACCAAAAACGGTGCAAACGGCTATTTTGCAATTATTAATATCTACAATTTTTTAGCCGAATCATTTGAAAAAAATCGTTTTGGAGATGCTGGATATTTAATAGGTCGAATTTTTATTAACCATGAAGGACATTTTATGGTGGAAGGGAAAGGACAGCTGGGATTCCTCTTTAGAAACTTACAAGATGATGTGATTTCAACTGAAAGCATTCGTAATATTGTACAATGTTCAATGGCTTATGCAATTGAGTTTGACTTGATTACACCTCCTTATGAAATGATTCAAGAAGTAAATATCATGCAGATCAATGCGATTAGCTCAGACTTAAAAGTTGCAACAGGTAAACGCCTGGGTTTTAAGTTTAAAGCGGACGACAAAAATATTTTTTAAAAAAAAATGAAATTAGTTTTTGCAGTTAAAGAATTTCACTTTATATTTGCACTCCCAAAAGGGAATTAGATTTTTTTTCTTGGCCCATTCGTCTAACGGTTAGGACATGCGGTTTTCATCCGTAAAATAGGAGTTCGATTCTCCTATGGGCTACAAAAAGTTCACTAGGCCCATTCGTCTAGTGGTCAGGACATCAGGATTTCATCCTGGAAACAGGAGTTCGATTCTCTTATGGGCTACGAACTTGAAACAAAAAAATTAAAAATAAAAAAAACAAAATGGCGAATCATAAGTCAGCATTAAAAAGAATTAGATCAAACGAATCAAAAAGATTACGTAATAAATATCAGCATAAAACTACGCGTAATGCTGTACGTAAAATGAGAGAGTTGACGGATAAGAAAGAAGCAGCTAAAATGTTGCCTTCAATCTTTACAATGTTGGATAAATTGGCTAAGAGAAACATTATTCACAAAAATAAAGCAGCTAATTTAAAGTCTGGTTTACAAGTGAGAGTAAACAAAATGTAAGATTTTTTGTCTAAGCATATTTATTGGGTCAGCCTTTGGTTGACCCTTTTTTTATACATTTACATTCAATACTTTTGTTAGAATGAAAATCACCCTTGGATTATTGTTTTCCTTGATTCTTTGCATAGCTCATGGACAGATTGTTTATGACTTTGATACAATTCGCTATTCTGAGAGAATTACTGGAGGACTCGATTCAATAGATGTTAAAACGGCCTATTATCCTTCATCTTTTGATGGTGGTGTGAATGAATTGTCGTTCCGTACATTTTCAGTGAATAATCATGTAAATCAATTATTGAATCCCACGTTTCAACCAGAAATATTTTGGAATTCAATGCATTTTTCGGCTTTGCCACATCTTGGGTTTTCGTATTCTATTGGTCAGCAAGGATGTCAGTTTTTAAGGGCTAATTACACTCATGCAATAACAGAAAAGTTAATCTTAGATGTAGAATATGAACGAAATTCAGGTCAAGGCGCTATTCGAAATGCTGGATTTTCAAATGATAACGTCAAGTTGCAAGTGCAACGTAAAGGAATTCGTTACGCTTTTCAATTAAAAGGAGCATTTCAATCATACAATAATAATCATTCTGGTGGATTGCGAACGGATTCGTTAATTAACGACTTTGGCTTGGAGTTTTCTCCAGTATACAAAATTAACGCGACGAGCAGAAATAGAGCAGCAGAAGTGCGATTCAAAAACTATTTGGATGTTTTAAAGGATTCATCGACTATGTTGGGATTGGTATCAAATCATGTGTATAAAATCAGAAACAGAATATATTCTGAAAACGACACTTTGTATGGGATATACTCTTCAATATATATTGATAGCAATAATACGAGTGATCAATATAATGTGGCTCAAATAAATAATGGTGCCGGAGTGTATTTTTCGAGTCGTAAATTTTATATTGATGCATTGTTAGAGCATGGGTATTGGAGATATCAAAATTTGGGACTCAATACAGACACAAACGAAGTTGATCTCACTTCTAACGCGTTTCTTCACTTGAAATTTTTAAAAGTTGAAAATGAAATCGTATTTAATTTTATAGGAAGATTCAATGAATTTAAAGAAAGAGCGAGTGTTAAATATTCGTATAGAGATATAGAGGTTGCGGCATTTTTAAGATTCGAAAGTCGCGCTCCCAGTGTTTTACAAAGAAAGTACTTTTCCAATACAGCATCCTACTTAACCAGTAATTTGGAAAATCAGGGTGTTTTTCAATTTGGAGCCAATGCCAGTTATGGTTTCCTTGATGATAAGATTAAGCTTTCCCTGTTCGCAGATTTGGCATCTGTTTCCAATCCATATTTATTTACTGATACGATTTGGTTGAATACAACTGGAAATTATAATTTTTCATCTTTTGGACTGCGTTCAGCGTTTCGATTTGGAGTGTTTAATTTTAATCCTTCTTTTATTTATTCACCAAATTCAATTAATTACATTCCTGAACTTCAGGCATATGGACGCATTTTTGTTAAGGGAAAATTGTTCAAAGCGAAAAAACTGGAAGCATTAATAGGAGTTGATCTTTCATTCGTATCGAAGTATGAGAGTAGAGCTTATCTTCCGGTAATGGATACTTACAATTGGACATCAACGTTAAATAATTCAGGAAACGTATTTAATATGCATGCGTTTTTGTCTTTAGGGATTTCAGAATTTCGCTTTTTCGTTCGATACGAGAATATAGGATATTTTTGGTCGGACAAAACAACACAAACAATTGCAAATTATCCAATTTCGCCTGCACGGTTGAGGATTGGTTTGACCTGGGATTTTTTCAACTAAAAGTCGTTCATAGTTTAGACTGTTGTTCAATTTAATATTATTTAGTTTCCTTATATTTGCTTCCAAATAAACACAAATGAATTTACTAGAAAATAAAGTCGTATTGATTACGGGAGCATCCAGAGGAATTGGAAAGTCTATTGCCGAAGAATGCGTGAAGCAGGGAGCAAAAGTGGCATTCACGTATTTGTCATCCGATGAAAAGGCAAAAGCTTTAGAAAACGAATTAAGTGCGAATGGGGGAGTTGCAAAAGGATTTAAATCTGATGCCTCAAAATACGATGATGCTCAAGAGTTAGTAGATAAGGTTGTAGAAGAATTTGGACAGATTGATGTTTTAGTTAATAACGCGGGAATTACTAGAGATACCTTATTAATGAGAATGTCCGAGGAACAGTGGGATGAAGTAATGAACACTAATCTTAAATCTGCCTTCAATTTAACCAAAGCTGTGCAGCGTCCAATGCTAAAAGCAAGAAGTGGATCAATAATTAATATGTCATCAGTTGTTGGTGTAAGCGGAAATGCGGGTCAAGCAAATTACGCAGCATCCAAAGCAGGATTAATAGGATTTACAAAATCAGTTGCACAAGAATTAGGTTCTCGCAATATTCGTTGTAATGCTATTGCTCCGGGATTTATTGAAACAGAAATGACCGCGGCTTTGGATGAAAAGGTTGTACAAGAATGGAGAAATTCAATTCCATTGAAGCGTGGTGGTTCTCCAAAAGATGTTGCAGATTTAACCGTGTTTTTAGGTTCTGACATGTCGCAATACATAACAGGACAGACTATTAATGTTTGTGGGGGAATGTTAATGTAAAATCGATTAATAAACTCAAATGAATAGTGAAAGCGTAGATTTTATCTACGCTTTTTTTATTTTCTGACCATTCTAAGAATTCGCGCTAAAATTAGTTTGAAGAAATCAAAGTATAGAAGTGCATATATCAAGAATGACATTAACCAGATGAATATTACATTTGCGTGATACGTGCTGATTTTATAACCGAAAAAATATTTATAAGGAGCGTAAAAATGTGACCCCATGAAAGAAACGTGCTTTGGTAGATTGAAAATGGGATTGTCGTTTCTGTAAATTTGGTTTTTATCAATTATAAGTTTCTCCGCCTCAAGTTTATTTGAAACGACCATCATCAAAGCATTGTTTACATTTTCTCGCTCTAATTTCAGGTATTTTTCCTTCCCGATTTCATCAACTTTTGCATCCATTAATCGGTTGTCATTTGCAATGAATTTATTGTATTGTGCTCGGGCCTTATTTAAAAAAGCATGAATTTTATGTTCATCAAATTTGGTTTCATTGTCTTTTGTCCAGTAACAGTCAATACATTTAAGATTTGACCAATATTCTTCCTCCAATTGTATTTCACGTTTCAGAATATCTTCAGCTTCAGATCTAATGTCTTTATTATCAGAATCTAAATTTCTGATTTGTTGCTTTATTTCTTGCGACCAGTAATCTTTTTTCCACTCCGCATTAGATTTACTAATTTCTAATTCTAGGAAGTTTTTTTCAAATTCATTTTGTGTTGCTTGTTCAACTGCTAGTGCCTCATACGACCATCTCGAAACCATTAAATTTCCTATCCACGGAACCTTAGTTGCCGTTGAAAGCGATGGATGTAATTTGTGGAACTTAACAATTACACCACTGAAAAGTAATTGGGGAATTATAATTAATGGAATAACGATGTAAATTACCTTTGCCGAATTAAACGTACTCGAAATAATCAAGCCCAATAAATTTGAAAAACAGGCAGTAGAAAACATTATAAGCCAAAATTCAAACCACATGCCTTTAATTTCCAAAATGCTATTTCCAATTAAAACGAATAGTAGTGATTGAACAGCAGAAATAACAAATAAAATGGTGATTTTTGAAACGAGATAACTACTTCTTGAAAGGTTAATGAACTTTTCACGCGATAATATTTTTTTGTCTCGATGAATCTCTTCGGCAGCAACCGTTAATCCAAGAAAAATTGAAACGATGACAATAATAAACAAATACTGAGGAATGTTTTCATTGTCGTAAAAAGTATAACTTAACTTTTGTTCTGTCCAATTGTAGTATTTAATGAAGTAGGAGAGACCAATAGCAAGTAAAGGCGCAATTAATAAATTGACCAAAACATATTGCAAGTTCGCAAACTTGCTAAATACATCACGAATTAAATAAGTGCGAAACTGAATAAAGCGACTAGGTAATTTGACATTTAGTTCTGGCGCGCCTGTTTCTTTTTTTATAGTCGGATTTTCTAATCGATTTTTACGGTGAATTTTATTCCAATCTTCAGGCGTAATTTTTCTGGAGCGCGTTTCATTTCCAAATTCATCAACAATTTTTGCGTCAATTAAATTGAAAATCTGTTCCGGATTAACATTTCCACATAAACTACATTCACGTTCGTGTGCATTTCCTTTAAATGTGTGTGATTTGAAATGCACAATCGCGTTCATTGGGATACCGTTATAAATCGGTAGCCCTCCCTGATCCATAATAATTAATCTATCAAATAATTTAAAAATATTAGAAGAGGGTTGATGTATTACTGCAAAAATTAATTTACCTCTTAAAGCAAGTTCTTTAAGTAAGTCAATTATATTGTCCGAATCGCGACTAGATAATCCTGATGTTGGCTCGTCAATAAAAAGAATTGATGGTTCTCGGATAAGCTCTAAGGCAATGTTTAATCGCTTACGTTGTCCTCCAGAGATTACTTTCTCTAATACTGTTCCTACCTTTAAATAACGTATTTCATACAGTCCCAAGGTTTTAAGCAAGTCGACAACTTTTCGAATAATTTGCTTTTTATGCAAGCCACCCATACTAAGTTTTGCACTGAAATACAGGTTTTGAAAAACAGTTAGTTCTTCATTTAAGACATCATTCTGGTCAACATAGCCAATTATACCTTCCAACTTTTCAGGATCTTTATGAAGATCAATGCCATTTATCAGAACTGTTCCCTTTGAAGGAACTAATCTTCCGTTAAGAATATTGAGCAGGGTAGTTTTTCCCGTTCCTGATCCACCCATTATTCCAATCAAGTTGCCCGAAGTTGTTGCAAAGTGAATGTTTTTTACTGCATTTTCACCAGTTTTGAATTTCAAAGAAACGTGATTGACTTCTAAAGAAATTGGAGTACTTATTTGTTCTTTATGTAATTTAGAAATTAAATCACTATAAAATAATTGAGCACTTTTTCCAGTTCTCAAAGTAGATCCTATATTGAAAACGTGTGTTCGATGGGCATTTACTATTTGTCCATTAATATAGAGTTCATCAGTCCCGAAATACCTAAAAAATAAAGTCTTTACACTTTTAATGTGCAGAACATGTATCCTTTCATCAAGACCTTCAATTACCTCACAGACAGCATGTTCCAGATTTGGAATTTCGTTCGGTGAGTAATAGATGTGTTCGGGAGCGTCAACAATTGATTTTCCGTCTTCTTTTGTGAAGTTCTTTATGTTTTCGAATTCCTTATCATTAATGTGAAATGATTCGGCAACCGTTTCAATAAACTTTAATTCCATTTCAGAGATTTCATTATCTCGGTCAATGAATTCAAAAATTCGAATAAGAACAATTACTTTTTGTCGCTGCGTTAATTCTTTATTGATTTGATCACAAATTCGCAGAATTTTTACAGACTGTAATGAAGTTCTTTTTTGATCACGATTTTTTGTCAGTAATTTGCCGTGTGTTTCGGCCAAATACTCTTCAAAAATTTGAATGTAATTATCTACATCAGAGGAACTTAATTCAGATTTCAGGAAGGATTCAATAATTAGTCGCCCCTTCGTACTTTGAATAATAGGGGACTCTTTTTCATCGTTTATTTCATCAACTTTCGCAATAATTGCGAAAAGCTGCATTAACGCGCGAAGAATCCTTTCACTCATCCAATTCTAAAATGATTAATTTTTAAATCCAATCATCATAACTGCACAACCTGAAACTTTTAAATCCATATCGAATTCAGTTTCAATTGTAACCGGTAGACTTTCTTTTATTTTGAAATCCCAGTAAGGTGAATTTTTGTAGTTTCTGTTTGAAAACAAAATATTTCCCTCTGGATCTTTGATTGTGAAAATGATGTAGTTTTCTTTTGAACCAGCGCTAGCAGCAATTCTATACGTTGTACCACCAAAAAATGTTGTTTTAAACTCGGCTTTCTCTCTATCTAAAAAGGCCGTATACACTTGTCCATCTGAAATAAAATCTCTACCTCCAGTATTTTTCTTTAAATATGATTCACATGTTTTTACAATACCTTCACAATCTTGTGCGAATGAGTTTGTAAATGAAAAAAGTGTAATTCCTAATGCGATTAATACTTTCATTGTCTAACCTTTTATAATGTTTGTTCTAATAGCTTCGATTTTTGATTCAATCTCACCTAAAATTTTAGCGTCTATTTTAATTTCTAACGTATGCGTAAAAGTTGTTACTTTTTTGTCTTTGTCAGTTTCTGGAGCAGAGTAGTGATAGTTCATTTCTATTTTGTCAAATGAAACTTTCAAATCTGTCATTTCAGCAATTAATAAATCATTTTGATTATTGTCATTGTACTCAGTTAGGATATCAATAATTGAATTCAATGATTGTTTTTGCTCACCAATGCGTTTCTCTACATCTGGGTTTTGTTTTTGACGATTCAACTTAGTCGCAAAGTAAATTGACTCGATCCAACCACCAGTTAAAATTAAAGCAGAAGTGGATTTACGATTTGATTGCTTTAAGAAATTGTCAGATTTACGGTATGCATCTGACATGATAACCAACATAGAATCTTTATTCCCGTTGTTTTTTTCAAATCTCTTTAAAAAAGCATTGTCAAATGCTATGTCCAGCCCTAGTTCTGATGTCAATTTTTCAACTGATGCAAGGTACTTCATAGTAATATCTTTTTGCTCATACATTGAAGCATATCCTACGTCCGTTCCATAAATACCAAGATTTAAAGCTTGATTATATTCCTTTACATATTTGCTTACATTCGAATTTTTGTTCAATAAGGCTTCATCAAACGGTAGATCCAATTGCTTAATTAAATACGCAGTTTGCACTGGAGAAGGAATACTAAAAATTTTCCCATCAAAAACAGTATTGAATGAGCTGTTTTCATCGAGAATTTCTTTTTCAACAACGTTCTCTGGTTCTTCCTCTGAACTACAAGAAACCAACGAAGTAGCTACTATTAGCGATCCGAAAATGAGTTTAAATGGAATTTGTTTCATCTTAATAAAAAATAGTTAAGTTGCGTAAATATAGTAATAATAGTGTTATTTGAGATGAATTCGTATTTTTGTTTTAACGAGATTTAAATATGCAGAAAAGACCAAGGAGAAATAGGAAATCATCAATCATACGTAGCATGGTTGAAGAAACGAAATTAGGAACTGAAAATTTAATTTATCCAATTTTTATTGAAGACGGTAAAGGAATTAAAAACGAGGTTAAATCGTTGCCAAATAATTACCGTTGGTCCCTTGACTTGTTACTTCCAGAGATCGAGTCTTGTGTAAATCTTGGGATACAATCATTTGACATTTTTCCAGTTATTAAAGAGGAATTAAAAGATAAAATGGCGACATATAGCTATGCCTCAGACAACTTTTACCTGGACGCTATTTATCAGATTAAAAAGGAATTTCCTGAGATTGTTTTGATGACAGATGTGGCGATGGATCCATATTCTTCTGACGGGCATGATGGAATTGTTGAAGGAGATAAGATTATAAATGATAGAACTTTAACCGTTCTTGGAAAAATGAGTGTTGCTCAGGCTCAGGCTGGAGCCGATATTATCGGTCCAAGTGATATGATGGATGGAAGAGTTGGTTTTATTAGGAATGAATTGGACTTGCACGATTTTCAAGATGTGAGTATAATGTCATACACAGCAAAATATGCGAGTGCATTTTACAACCCCTTTCGTGATGCTTTAGATTCTGCTCCCAAAAGTGGAAATAAGAAAACGTATCAAATGAATCCAGCGAATAAACGTGAAGCTTTGATTGAAGCGGAACTAGATACAATTGAAGGTGCTGATATGTTAATGGTTAAACCGGCAATCTGTTATTTAGACGTTATTCATTTGCTCAAAGAAAATTTTGATTTACCAATTACGGCTTATAATGTTAGTGGAGAATGCGCCATGGTGTACGCTGCTAGCCAAAATGGATGGCTGGATTATGAGTCCGCAATGACTGAAATGTTATTGAGTATTCGACGTGCAGGTGCGGATGGAATATTAAGTTACTTCGCTAAGGATTTTGCAAAATTTCAGAAAAAATAACATTTGGCACGGTAATAGTTCTAAATTTTCTAGATAACTTTATACTCGTATATGGAAGATTTTGACTTTTACCCTACTAAACCCAAGTTGATTGAGGAAAAACCGAAAGGTGGACTTTCATTGACTATTTTCTCCATGGTTCTCTTTGTTCTTGTTTTTTTACTGTTGCTTGGTGATGAAGTTAATTTTATAATTAGTCTTTTGGTTGTCTTAATTATTCATGAATTAGGCCATTTCATTACAATGAAAGTATTCAAGTATAAAAACGTACGAATGTTATTTGTTCCTCTGATGGGAGCTTTTGTTCAAGGTTCAAAATCACGCTATTCTCAAAAACAGAGCTTTATTGTAACGGCCGCAGGACCTTTCCCAGGAGTTGCACTTGGATCAGCAATTATGTGGTATGCAGCAGAAATTCAAAACGAATGGTTAATGAACCTAGGATTTTTGTTCTTACTCCTAAACATTATTAACCTTTTACCATTAGATCCTTTGGACGGTGGCCAAATGTTTAAATTGCTTTTTAGAAAAAACAACGAATTTTTCTTGATGATATTTGCATTAATTTCTTCTGTTGTGATGATTGCAGTTGGTTGGTATTTGGATAGTTATGTGGTAATGCTTTTTGGATTTTTTATGGGGTTTAGAGTGAGAGCATTACAGAAAAAACATCAGGTACATAAGGAATTAAAAGAGGAGGAAGTCAATTTTGCTACAACGTACAAGTTGCTGAGCAACAAAGATTATGTGAAAATTAGAAATGTAGTAATGGAGCACACTCCGGCTTTGAGAAAATTTGTTGACCAAGTGACTACAGAGGAATCGGATCCTGTTATCGCAAGTCAAGTGAATAATTTTCTTGAAGTACCACTTAAACAAGATGCTTCTCTTGTTTTTAAAATAGTATTGGTACTGCTATGGATGTTGGCTTTTGCCTCTCCAGTCATTTTATTTTTTACACTCAATCTTGAGTGGTTTTTCCAATGAGTTTCAGAAT
This sequence comes from uncultured Flavobacteriales bacterium, assembly GCA_913059205.1. GTDB lineage: Bacteria > Bacteroidota > Bacteroidia > Flavobacteriales_D > Crocinitomicaceae > UBA4466. The sequence goes on along the minus strand of CAJXRM010000039.1, from coordinate 16,288 downwards.
AGGTCAAAAAGTGGTTTTTCTTCATGAAATTGGAGGAGGTGTAATAATCGATATTGATTTAAATTCACGTTTTATTGTTGAAGACGAGAATGGATTTTCAAAGCCGTATTTAAAATCGGATATTGCTCCTGTTCATCAAGAAGATTACAAGTTAGGCGATGGCGATTATTCTTTTATTGAAGGAGAAACAAGCAGCACCAAAACAAAACACACCATTCGAAAAGAAAAAGCAAACGCTAAAGCAGTTCAAGAAAATTATTGGGAAATCGATTTACACATTGAATCCTTAACTGATTCTCATCGCGGACTTTCGAACACAGAAATTATCAATAAACAGATGAATGCCTTTAAATTGTTTTTAAATAAAGCGCGTTCGAAACGCATTCGAAAGATAGTGGTTATTCACGGAGTTGGTCAAGGTGTTTTAAAACATGAAGTCCGAACGTATTTAGAAAAATTTGACGATGTGAAATTCTACGATGCAGATTATGGAGAATACGGTAAAGGTGCGACAACGATAGAATTGCATTATAGCTAACAGTCAATTATCGTGTTACCTCGCGTTGGTAAAAGTTAAATCCACCTTCTGTTTTCAGTAATTTAAAGTTTGGATGACTATTTAACTCCTTGTTTGTTGATTTCGAAACTAGAAAAACAGGTTTATCTATATCACCAGTAAGTAACCAATCACGGTCCTTTCTTTTCTCAGACAATCCATAAGGCTGTTTAAAATAATAATATTGAGCATAACTTTTATAGCCGTATGATTCAACATAACAATCTTTACCTTGTAATTCTTCATAAAATCGAATTACAGGTCCCTGCGTGAAATCTTCAATTTTAGGGAGTACAAAGAACAATATCGACAATAAAGTTATCCCCATAGATAAAGCAATCGAGACCAATGCTTGGTTAAAATAGTTCTTTTTTAGGGAAACAAATGTGGCAATGACAAAGGCAAGAAAACAAATTCCGATTAAGAACTCAAAACCACTCCAATTCTGTGCTGTTCTTAGGCTGTCAACCGCAAATGGATCGTTAATATAGGGAATGATTAATTCGTGATTCAGCAAAACAATTGGAAGTAAAGTAATCAACAAGCCAATTAAAACTCCAAGCCCCAAGAATAAATTTAAAACCCATTTTTTTATCCTCGCAGCATTCAACTCTGTTTGGTAAAAATACAAGGCTGCAATGAATGAAAGTGGAATATATGCCAAGGATGAATAATGTATAATTTTGGTTGTAGTAATACTGAACAAAATCATAACCACCCAAAATAAACAAAGCATCCAAGTTTTTAAGTCATAAGGAATTTCTTCACTTTTTTTGAAAAATAACGGTAGAGCAAAAATGGAAATGGGAAAACAGCCCAAAAAGACCACAATAAAATGATAGTAAAATGGTTGTGCGTGACCAGCGACGTCAGAATTGAACAATTCTAGTTGGTATTCAATAAATTGAATGAGGATTTCAAAACCATTGCTGTAGTATTCAATACCTATCCAAATGCTTATAGGGATTATGAATCCTAAAACAAAAAGTAAGATTGATTTGAAACTAGGAAGAATTTTAAATCGCTTTACGAGAATATAAACTGCAAATGTTAAGGCGAGTAAGAGAAAACCAACAGGACCTTTTGTTAAAACGGCAAGTCCGCTAAAAATTCCCGATAAAAGAGAAAATCGTATATAGATTTTCTGTTGACATTTAAATGAAATCAACATGAAATAAATGGATAGAAAAATGAAGAAATTAAAAACAGGATCGATAATTCCAGACTTAAAATACAAATGGGGAAGAAGTGAGCCGAAAAATAATAGTGCCCACGTTAAACCAAATTTGGCGCTAAAATGTGCTTTCCCAATTAGGTAAAATGTAATTAAATAAAAACAACCAAAAAGCGCATTTGGAAAACGTGCGGCGAACTCATTTATTCCAAAGACTTTCATAGATGCAACCTGAAGCCAAAAGAAGAACGGCGGTTTTTCCCAAAAAGGAGTGAAATTGATCTGAACGTTCAGAAAATTCGAACTTGCAATCATTTCACGTGAGGATTCAGCGAAATTTATTTCGTCCCAATCAAAAAGGTGTACAGTGTTGTTTCCAATAAAAAAAAAGGAGGAAAGGATAACAAAGAATAGTATGGCATTCTTATTATTCTTGGTGACAAATGAAATAAACTGATTAATCATTTTCAGGATGGGAGTTCAACCTTTTCTTGATGAAAAATTTTGGATTTAGCGAGTCCAATTTTATTAAAAAAGTACTTGAAAGATACTCCGAGAACTCCAAATCCATAAGTCGTGCTTCGTTGTATGTTTATTGAAGATGCTTCGTCGAAGTATTTGGTTGGACAGGTAATTTCAGCAATTTCGAATCCTTTGTAGAAGATTTGAGCCAACATTTGGTTGTCAAAAATAAAATCGTCTGAATTGATGTTATAATTTATCGATTTGAGTACGTCTGCAGAGAACATTCTGTAACCTGTGTGATATTCAGATAATTTTTGATTCATCAATATGTTTTGAGACAATGTCAAAAATCTGTTCGCAATGTATTTATAGATTGGCATTCCACCCTTTAAGGCTCCTTTCCCTAAAATGCGTGACCCAATTACAACTGGGTAAACATCGTTTGCAATCAAATGTGCCATACTTTCAATTAGTTTAGGCGTATATTGATAGTCGGGATGGAGCATCACGACGATGTCTGCTTTTAATTCAAGTGCTTTGTTGTAACACGATTTTTGATTGCCTCCATAGCCTTTGTTCGTTTCATGGGAAATGATATGTTTAATTCCAATCTTTTTGGCTACCTCAACAGTATTGTCCGAGCTTTTATCATCTACTAAAATTACTTCATCTACAATATCAAATGGAATTTCATTGTATGTTTTTTCCAATGTTTTTGAAGCGTTATATGCGGGTAAAATGACGACTAACTTTTTTGATTTAATCATTACAAATATGAATTTTAAATGTCTTTTCGAAAAGAATGAATATCATTGTGATTTTCCTCTATATTATCTTTTACTTTTTTAATTGTTTTGGTCAACAAGAAGATGTCTTGTGTAGCATTTTTTGCAATCCACATAACACTTTCTCTTTCGTCTTCAATTGCTAAAGCCATATGGTACAATAAATCAAACTGATGCGATAGTAACCATTTTTGTGCACTTTCATTTCCTTCAGCAGCGTTTATCATTGCCATGAGATGCGCGTAGCCGTTATTTTGAAGCCAAGCTCTTGCGTCATCTTTGAGATATATAGCATATGTTGCCATTACCAACTCAGGATAACCATTGTCTTTGAGCCACAATAAAAACTCGTCTTCACCTTCGATTGCTTTTGACCATGCTAAGATAATCTTTGCGGGATAATCAATGGACTTTAACTGAATCTTTTGCAATTCATCGGGATTATATGTTCGCGTTTTACGCTTAAACCAACTAGCCATTTGTATAGAAAAGATACGAAATAAATATTGCTGCAATTATTCCAACTAAGTCGCAAAGTAAACCAGCCCCCACAGCGTATCTCGAGTTTTTAATGTCAACTGAGCCAAAATAAACGGCTACAACGTACAAAGTGGTTTCCGTACTTCCTTGCATTGTTGCCGCAATTTTCTCCTGTAATGAATCAATTCCAAAATTATTCATCACTTCAACATACGCGCCTCGCGCACCACCACCACTTAATGGTTTCATGAATGCAACAGGTAATGCATCGACCCATTCCGTCACTGTGATTCCCATATAAATTACAGCCATTTTAATGCCATTAAACGCTTCGTCCAAGGCGCCAGAAGCACGTAGAACGGCTATTGCAGCTAGCATGGCGACAAGGTAGGGAATTATTTTTATTGCTACTTCAAACCCTTCTTTTGCACCTTCAATGAACGATTCGTAAACATTTACTTTTTTTCTGTACGCAAGGAGCATGAATAAAACGACAATTGTGAAAATTAAAAGGTTTCCTCCAACTTTTGATATTACTTCAGACTTGTCCGGGTTGTAAATTACATAAATAATTAAGCTAATAATGAACAATGTTAAGCTTCCAATGTAAAGAAGAATCGTTTTGTTTAGAAGATTTATCCGTTGACGTAAACCAACTATAATTAATCCAAAAAGACTTGATAAAAAGGTAGTTATCAGGATTGGTAAAAAGACACTAGTTGGTGAAGATGACTCTGCTCGTAATGCGAAAATTGAAACTGGAATGATGGTTAATCCAGAAGTGTTTAGCACTAAAAACATGATTTGTGCGTTCGTTGCCTTTTCCTTTTCTGGATTAAGAGTTTGCAATTCTTTCATTGCCTTCAATCCCATTGGCGTTGCAGAATTATCCAAACCAAGCATGTTGGCGCTGATATTCATCATCATTGCGCCGTTGGCAGGATGATCTTTAGGCACTTCTGGAAATATTTTCTGAAATAGCGGAGAAATGAATCGCGTTAATATGGCAATTGCACCACCATTCTCGCCAATCTTCATAATCCCCATCCAAAAACAGAGTATTCCAGTAAGTCCCAGTGACATTGTAAAACCAGTATTTGCGGCATTGAACAAGGCGTCCACGATATTCTGGAAAATATCCATGTCTTGCCAGAAAATGAGTTTGCTCAACGCAACAATCATTGCGACAATAAACATTCCTATCCAAATACGGTTTAATATCATGATTTTCTATTTATTCGAAATATTCTACGAATCACGACTCTAAATTAAGATTTTAGTGGGAAGTTTAGGTGTGAGATTAAAATAGCTTTCCGATTTTCGTTGTTGAAAAGTAGGGAAGTGTTAGTATTTATCGAGTTCTAAACAAATATTTACAAAGTTTTCAATCATTATTTTCCCATGATTGCCAGAGACTTCCGGGTGAAATTGAACTCCATAGAGTGGTTTTTCTTTATGCTGCATAACCTCGTTTACACAGGCGTCAGAAGAGGCAACTAAAACAAAATTTTCTGGGATCGAAATCGTTTCGCAATGGTCTTGCATCATTTCAACTTCATTTGGCAATCGATTGAACAACGGACTGGTTTCAAATGCTTCAATTATTTGCCAATCACGGTCTTCTTTCATTTTAGAACCGAAAGCGCCATGCATTAATCCGATTAACTGATGGCCAAAACAAATTCCAAGAACAGGGAGGGAAGTAGAGGTAATCCAATTCATTTTTTCGAGATAAGGCTCCATGTTCATTTCCGTGATTAATAATGGTGCTCCAGAAATAATTACTCCTTTTACATTTTGAAGCATTTCCTCTTCAAAATCCATTAGCCGACACGGTTTAACGTCAATAAAGTCGTCTACAGCCTGCTCGATGTATTTCGTTTTAGAACTTCCGCAATCTATGACCAATATCATAATTCAATTTGTCCTATTCCTTGTCGAATAATTTCTGGTTGACCACTCGTAAAATCTACAATTGTTGAAGCGTCAAGTTTTCCTGTCCCACCATCAATAATAAAGTCAACTTTGTCATCATAACGTTGATAGATTTCATAAGGATCAATAAAGTAATCAAGAAGTTTGTCTTCGTCGTCGTGTAATGAGGTAGTTGCGATTGGATTACCTAGTAATCGTACTATTTCTGTTATAATTTTGTTGTCTGGAATACGAATTCCAACTTCTTTTTTATTGGTATCAAACAAACGAGGAATTTCATTTGTTGCTGTTAAAATAAAAGTAAATGGACCTGGAAGTGCTTTGTTCAGAATCTTATATGTTGGTCTATCAATGTGTTTTACATAGTTCGATAAATCACTTAGATCTGAACAGATAATTGAAAAGTTAGCCTTTTTAAGCTTTAATCCTTTCATGGTTGCTAAGTTATTCAGTGCCTTCTTATTGTACAAGTCACACCCCATTGCGTAAACAGAATCGGTTGGAAAAATAAGAATCCCACCTTTTTTGACATAATCTACCGCTTGTTGCAGTAATCTAGCATCAATATTATCCGGATTTATTTCAATTAACATAGATGTTCTTTTTGGTTGACTTGGTGCAAATTTACGGATTTTCAGCGCAAACTCTACTAAGGTTATGTATTTCCCATTTCTTATGAAAGAAGGAAAGCAAAAAGGTTCATTTATTCCTCTTTTTTCATGAAAAGTTTGCAATCAATAGCATAATGGTCGCTCAGCGCTTCCTTTTGTACCACAAAATCTCTAGACCCGATTTGGTCTGAATGAAAAATATAATCAATCCTTCCGACAGGTATTTTTCCAGAATAAGTCGTTCCAATACCTTTTGATGTATTCCGAAACGCATCAGTCAAACGCGCATTAAACTGATTGTAACAATAGGACAAAGGAGTATCGTTGAAGTCACCACATATTATTACAGGGAATTTAGAATTCTTGACATGCTTCATGATGATTTCCGCCTGTTCGGCTCTCACTGGATATGCTCGATTGATTTTTTGTATTAACTTAAAAATGTTCGACGATTGATCCGCTGAATTGGTATTGTTTTCGTCAAAAAGTGCATAATCGTCTTTTTGAAGTTTGATTGATTGTAAATGTACATTGTACACTCTGAAAGTATCTTGACTTTTTACTATATCAGTGTAAATACAGTAATTAGCGGAAGAATGGTCTGAAGGAAATGCCACGTTTCCTTTTTCAATAATTGGATATTTTGACATAACTGCAATGCCGTAGTTTTGATGTCCACTCATTTTAAAAGCATATCTCTCATGAATATCAACAGTTGATAGAATTTGTTTCAGAGTGTCTCTAGTGATAAACTGAGAAGGAGCGTCTTGGTGATAAAATTCTTGAAAGCAGACTACGTCTGGATTTCGTTCCTTTAAATAATTGAAAATTTTATCCCTTGTTTTGAAGCTATTTGCAGGCACCACATTGTAAAGATCGAATAGTCGCACATTATAGCTCATAACATGCAATTCTGTACTACCTTCGTTTACTTCATCACTACCAAATGAAAATGTACGGAAATGCAATTTACCTCCAATAACAATAAAGGCAAGTATAATTAATGCCCATCGAGAACGCATGAAGGTCCATAATATCAGCGTGAACAATACAACACTAATAATAATCCAGTATGCAAGTCCAACCATTGGTAGCAATGGAATTGTTCCGGGATGAATGAATGGTGTTAAGTACGCAAAAGTCAATAAGGATAACGCTCCGATTGTTATAATAACAAGAAGTGTTCTGAACTTAAAGATTCTTTTGATTCGTTGCATCACTTTTTACTCTGATTGAAAAGAAATTCCTTTTCTTTCTTACTAAGCGATTCATATCCTGATTTTGAAATTTTATCCAAAATTTTATCGATTGTATCTTGCCTTTCTTTCGCTTCTGCAACAAATTGTTCATCGGACTTTGGTCTGCCAGTTGTTTGTCCACCTTTTTTCACTTTCATTCGAGGTTGTGATGAACGATTAAATAGCGATTTTATCCAGTTCCCGAACTTTTCAGCGCGTAAAACGATATTTGAAGAGCTATGAACATTTTGTACAGATAGCATACCTAAAATTGCTCCTCCAATATGTGCAAAGTGTGCAGTTCCGTCCATATCTCCCATTCCTAGGATATCAGATAAAATATACAGACCAGCTAGAATTATTATGCGAACAGGAAGGATTCCAAACAAGTTTACCTTTAAATTTGGTCGATAAAATGCAATCGCTACGAAAATAGCCATAATAGAGCCCGAAGCGCCAATCACAAAATCACTCGACATTTGAAGCTTAGGAAATAGGGCATGCGCAATGATTTCCAATATACCTCCAAAAATCCCACCGAGTAAATAGGTGTACAATAATCTCCTTTGGTCAAATAGTTGTTCGAACATTTTTCCAACGAAAAACAGGAAAATCATGTTAAAAGCAAGATGCAAGAAGTCATAATGCGTAAACATGCTGGTAAATAATCCCCAAGGATGAGTGATAAATCCATACGCGTCCGCTTGTAGAGCAAAAATTGGATTTATAATGTCGCTCATAAATGAACTTCCTGTTGAGCTTGATAAATCAACAAAAACACCAACAATTCGAATGGCTAAAAAGACAACGATGTTAATAAATATCAATCGCATAAACATGCCGCCATGTTTAAATTGGTATTTGATGTCGTCTAAAAAAGTGCGTTCTGTATGCATATTAATAAAAATTTGTGCGGTCGCGTTTACGCCAAATAAGTATAATGATAATTCCAACTACTGCGCCTCCAACGTGCGCAAGGTGTGCGATTTGGTCTCCGGACCTATAAATACTGCTATACACCTCAAAAGCCAGGTAACCTCCGATTAAGTATTTTGCTTTTATAGGAATCGGTGGGAAAAGTAGCATTAATTCTGTATTTGGGAAAAGCATTGCAAAACCAGCTAGAAGTCCGAATATTGCTCCGGAAGCTCCAACAAGCGTGCTGAATGACAGATTAATGTAATTTTGAAGCAATTCTTGACTGGCTTCAGAGTGAATTTGAATGCTCTCGAAGTTTTCAGCTGACAATTGATTATTCAGAATTCTTAGGTCATATCCGTCTGCGATTAGCGCATTTTTTAATTCATAGATTTGAAACATTCCAATTGAATTGTACAGTACGATCGCACCTAATCCGCATGCGATATAGAAAATAAAGTACCGTTTGCTGCCCCAAACTCTTTCAAGATGTCCACCGAACATGATTAGTAGAATCATATTAAAAAGAATGTGGAAGAAATCTGTGATACTATGCATAAACATATGCGTCACAATCTGAAAGGGTTGAAACAAAAAGGAGTTGAAATAATGGGCTCCTAACATACGAGAAATGTCATTACCGTTCTGAGCAAGCACAATAGAAACCACGAAGAACATTATGTTCAGCAACAACAAGTTTTTAGTAACGGGTGGAATATTTCTAAACATTTACTTTAATTTTTGATGGATTTCATCCAATGATATAGTTTCTATAATCTTTTTGTTTCGTGGGGTGTACGTGTGATTCTCGCATTGAAAAAGTTGATCAATCAAAGCTTGAATCTTATCGTCTGTGGTTAAATTTAATTTTTTCAAAGAAGCAGACTTTGCTATCGCACCAATTAAGGTGTGAGCCAAATCGCCCTTTTCTATTTCTTGATATGCAATTGTTGAGAAGATCTCGTCAATTGAGTTTGAAATCGTTTCTTCCTGTAAAACGGATGGTACAGCATTAATCGAAAGAGTTTCCTTGTTGAAAGAACTCTGAAAGCCAAGTTGATGCAAAATTGATTGGTTTTCAGTCCAGATATTGATCTCATTTTTTGAAACTTCCTTCTCAATTGGAAAGAGTAATTTTTGAGATGTTATTGGATTGGAAATAAATGAATTAGATATTTCAGAGTAAACTATTTGTTCAATTGCTCGTTTGGCATGTATTACCATTATTCCTGTTTTGGAAGGGGTGAAAATATAATTCCCTTTTATAATGTAGGATAAATGATCTCGCGTTTCTAATCCAAGGTCCAAGCTCTCATTGGAATCTTCTTCTTCTATCGTGTAAAAGTTCTCCCATTCACTTGATTTGGCTGTTTCTTGCCCAAAGCCATGATTTGTAATTCCGGTTGTTTGATTCTCAGATGCTTTACCAGTATAGCTTGTTGAAGATTTGCTAGTTGTTGCGAACGGGTTGTAATTTTCATTCACACGCACGCTAGGTTCTACAGGTGTTTGTGAACGCATGGCGTGTGGGATTTGAAAACTATTCTCCGGTTCAAAGTCTAACGTTGGTGCAATATTGTATTTTCCTAGTGCTTGACGAATACTACTTACAATGATGGAGTATATAAATTTGTCTTCCTCGAACTTGATTTCTGTTTTTGTGGGGTGCACGTTTACATCAATTTTCTTTGGATCAACCGTCAGATAAAGGAAATAGCCAGGAAACAATCCGTTTTTTATCAAGCCATCGAATGCTTTGGTAATCGCATGATTGAAGTATGAGCTCTTAAAAAAGCGATCATTCACAAAGAAATACTGTTCTCCTCGTGTTTTTCTAGCGTGTTCTGGTTTCAGCACATACCCTTTAAGCTCCACTATATCCGTAGATTCATCAATTGGCACAAGTTTATCGTTACTGCCATTTCCAAGTACATTGGAAATTCGCTTACGCAACACTTCAGAATGAAAATTATAAATTTCGGAATTGTTGTGACTAAGTGTCAAGTGAATTGACGGATGTGAAAGGGCAATTCGTTCAAACTCATCTAGAATGTGTCTAAATTCTGTAGATTCTTTTTTTAGAAAATTTCTACGAGCAGGAACGTTATAGAATAGATTTTTAATTTCAAAAGAAGTTCCGTTTGGACAAACAATCTCTTCGTTTTTAATAACCTTACTTCCTTCTATTACTATTCTGTTTCCAGTATCCAGATTGCCTTCCTTTGTTTTCATTTCGACATGTGCGATCGCTGCGATGGATGCCAATGCTTCCCCACGAAAACCTTTTGTTGTAAGAGCGAATAAATCATCCGCATTCCGAACTTTACTTGTGGCGTGACGAGCAAAACACAACAAAGCGTCCGATTTGCTCATGCCTTTTCCGTTGTCAACAACTTGAATTAGCGTTTTTCCAGCATCTTTGATGTTTACCTCAATCTTGGTAGCGTTCGCATCAATTGCATTTTCAAGTAATTCTTTAACCACAGAAGCGGGGCGCTGAATCACTTCTCCTGCGGCTATTTGATTCGCAATGTGATCGGGCAATAATTGAATAATGTCACTCATCTATTACCATAATTTTTTTACTACAGTATCAACTTCACTTACTCCGTTAAACACGAAATATCCAAGAACGAGTATAAGACCTATTAAAATTAAAACACGAATATTTGAACTTCGTTGCTGCGTTTGACGATATTGCGCTCTCGAAAATCCTTCCTTTAAATTTTCGCGAAACAGTTCGCGCCGTTCGGTTTCAGATAGCGTGTTATCTTCTAATTTTTGATATTGCTCTCTTTTACGATCTAAACGTTCTTTACGCTCGTTGTAATACATCGGATTGTAATTGAACCGTTGATTTTGAATGGTCTTATTTAAGAATCGAAATTTCATATTTTTAACTGACTAACAAATTTACGAATTATTATCTCGGAAATCTGTTAAACTTCTCCAAATATTATGCCTTTTTACTGGGTGTGACAAACCGTCAGGCACAATTATTGCTTATCTCCAATTGATTGTGAATAACTCTGTAAACAGCGGTTCATAATTGATGATTCATGTGTTAAATTTGAAGTTATGAAGAAAATCCTCTCCAAAAAAATCGTTACATTAATTTCTGTGTTTACCGCTGTTGCTGTGATGGCGTTCCAATTCACTCCACAACCTGAAAAAGTAAAACTCAGCGAACCCATGGCGACAAATGCGTGGGTTGATCAGAAGTTGGCTGCTATGACCTTGCGCGAGAAAATTGGACAGTTTTTTATGGTCGCAGCATATTCAGGAAAAGATGAGGCGCATCACCGAGAAATTGACTCATTAGTCACTAAAGATAAAGTTGGTGGAATCATCTTTTTTCAAGGAAATAAATCCAATTTAAAATCGAGTATAAAACGTTTTCAAGATAAAGCAAAAATTCCTTTGTTAATTGGAATGGATGCTGAATGGGGTGCTAACATGCGATTAGATGATGCTGAACGATTTCCATACAATTATACCATTGGCGCGGCTGATAATGTTGAATTAACGGAGCGAATTTCAGAAATGATGGGACAAGAATGTCGAGAACTCGGAATTCATATCAATTTTGCACCGGTTGCAGATGTTAACAGCAATCCAAATAATCCAGTTATTGGGTTCAGAGCGTATGGAGAAAATCCTAAAGACGTTGCGGCGCATGTGGAAGCGACTGTGAAAGGAATGGAGAAGCAAAGTGTATTGACAAGTATCAAGCATTTTCCTGGTCATGGTGACACAGATGTCGATTCGCATTTGGAATTGCCAATTGTAAATAATTCCTACGCACAAATCAATGCAATCGATTTCTTTCCTTTTCGTTCAGGGATTCGCGCTGGCGCTTCGTCTGTGATGATTGGACATTTAAATGTTCCTGCCTTGGATCCATCTGGAACACCAAGTAGTTTGTCGTCATTAACAATTCAAAAATACTTGATTGGTGAACTTAGATTTAAAGGGTTAATCATTAGTGATGCATTGGGCATGAAAGCTGTTGCTGATCGTTATGGAAAAGTTGATGTCGTTGTAAAAGCTTTTCAAGCGGGATGTGATATTTTGTTGTTTCCAGAAAGCGTTGGGGAAGCCATTGATGCAATCGAGAAAAAAGTCAATACAGGTGAAATTCCAATGGAAGAAATTAATCGAAGATGTGCAAAAGTTTTAATGGCGAAGCACAAATCAATTATCGCTCCAAAGGAATACAAGAAATATACAGCAGAAGAAATTGAATGGACGAAAAAGGCATTGTTTGAAAAAGCCATAACAGTTGTAAAGAACGAAAATGAGTTGTTACCAATTCGACGCTTTGATCAAAAAATTGTTCATGTAACAATGGGAAATGATGCACCAGCATTAGAAGAGTCAATGAAGCTTGTAGCTCCAATGCGGCATGTTCATTTTAAGGACGGCAATGAAGCGCTAAAATGGAGGGATTCAGTTCAGCTGTTTGATATGGTAATTACATCGCTTCATGCCACTTCCGTGCGGGCTAAAAATGATTATGGAATGCCAGATAAATGGAGAGAATGGTTGAAAATTTTATCGCCTGAAAAGAAAAACATTGTTGCACTTTTTGGCAATCCTTTGGTGTTAAAGGACAAAGTTGATTTATCAAATATCCAAACCGTTGTTATTGGTTATGAAAACAATGAACTTCTTCAAGGTCGAATGGGACAGTTTTTAATGGGAACATTTGAGAGCTCAGGACGTTTACCTTTTACCGTCAATACGCAATACGCAAGAGGAAAAGGGGAAAAAGTAAAATCTGCAGGAAGATTAAAAGATTCGCAGCCAGAGGAATTGGGTGTATCGAGAAAAACACTACAGAAGATTGATGATATAGTAGAAAGAAGTATTGCTGCTGGCGCATTTCCTGGATGTCAAATTGTCGTAGCGATAGAAGGTTCTGTGATTTATAGGAAATCTTTTGGGAATCACACGTATGATACAACGACAATGCCTGTTCAAAATACCGATTTGTACGATATTGCATCTGTGACAAAGATTGCCGCTTCAACATTGGCTATGATGCATTTGGAATCGAAGGGAGAGGTTAATTTAGACAATCAATTGCAAGATTTAATACCTGAATTAGTTGAAGGGACTCGATATGGACCAATTCGCATTAAAAACATGATGGCGCATCAAGCTGGTTTGACTCCGTGGATTCCTTTTTACACAAAAACGTTAGAGAGTGGACAATTGAAACCGGAGATTTATGCAATAAAGAAAAGTGCTGAATTCGACACGCAAGTGGGGGATAATTTGTGGATTAAATCGGGGTATTCCGATCAGATTTATGCTGATATTTTGGCGGCAACGTTGAATGCTCCGAAGTATAAATATTCTGATGTAGGATATTATTTTTTAAAGAAAATTATTGAAAAAAAGTCAGGTAAATCTTTGGATAGGTTTGTAGAAGAGGAGTTTTATAAGCCTATGGGGTTGAATTCAATTTGTTACAATCCCTTAAGGTATTTTACAAAGGCGCAAATTACACCTACAGAGAATGATGTTATTTTCAGAAAGCAACAAGTTCATGGATTTGTTCACGATCAAGGTGCTGCGATGATGGGCGGTGTTGGAGGACATGCAGGAATTTTTGCAAATGCAAGTGACCTAGCGCAATTGATGCAATTGTTTTTGAATAATGGAAGTTTTGGTAGTGAGAATTACATCGCGCCTGCTGTTGTTGATCGCTATACAGGATGTCAGTTTTGTCCGTCAAATAGGAGAGGAGCAGGTTTCGATAAACCGACAACTAATAGAGTTGGCGGTCCTGCTAGCAGTGCAGTTTCACTTTCAAGTTACGGACATTCAGGTTTTACTGGTACATTAACTTGGGCTGATCCAGAAAATAAAGTGAATTACGTTTTCCTCTCTAATCGCGTGTATACGGATGCGGAAAACTGGAAGATTGTAAAAATGAACATTCGCACAGAAATTCAAGATGTTATTTATGAAGCATTGAATTCGAGAAAGAAATAAGGTTACTGATGAATGAAACCTATTTGATGTACTTTTTCATTGAATTATTGGATTCGTGAACCTGTTGAATTCATAATTTAGAACTAATTTCATTGGAACGTTCACAAATAAAAAAGTAATTTTGGCTTTACGCAATTTGCGTTTTAATTAATCGAGTGAAAAAATGAATATTGGAATTGTATTGTATCCTACATACGGAGGAAGTGGAGTTGTAGCAACGGAATTAGGAAAGTACTTAGCAAAAAAAGGTCATAAAATTCATTTTATAACGTATTCACAACCAGTTCGATTAGGAAGCTTTAGAGAGAATATTACATATCACGAAGTTACCGTTTCCGATTACCCTTTGTTTGATTACGAGCCATATGAAACTGTCTTAGCCAGTAAAATGGTAGATGTTGCGAAACACGAAAATCTAGATATTCTTCATGTACATTATGCGATACCTCATGCATCTGCGGCTTTTATGGCAAGAGAGATATTGAAGTCTCAAGGAATATCAATTCCTTTTGTGACAACGTTGCATGGAACGGATATCACATTGGTTGGTAAAGATCCATCATTTGAACCTGTGATTACTTTTTGTTTGAATCAATCAGACGCAGTAACGTCAGTTTCAGAAAGTTTAAAAAATGATACCTACAAGCATTTTAAAACAGAATGTGATATTCAGGTCATTCCAAATTTTATACCTGTTAACCGTTTAAAACCAATTGATTTGGAGGTACGGAGACGTTTTGCTAAAGACGAAGAACCTATTTTTTGTCACATTTCGAATTTTAGAAAAGTAAAACGTGTTCAAGATGTCTTGAAAATGTTTGGATTGGTTAATGATCAAAAGAAATCACAATTGTTACTGGCGGGCGATGGGCCGGAACGTTATTCATTAGAGGTGTTGTGTCGTGAGTTGGATTTGTGTGATCGTGTTACGTTTATTGGTAAAGTTAGAGATACACAACATGTGTTAGAAATGGCGGATATATTTGTTCTTCCTTCAGAAACGGAAAGTTTTGGTTTAGCGGCCTTGGAGGCAATGGCTCAAGGGGTTCCTGTGATTTCGTCGAATACAGGAGGAATTCCAGAAGTGAATGTTCACGGTGAAACTGGATTTATGTCGGAAGTTGGAGATGTTGAAGATATGGCGAAAAATGCACTATATATTTTGAAAGACGAAGAAACATTGAATCAGTTTAAAAGAGGTGCGTATGAACGCGCCAAAGATTTTGATATCGGTAAAGTTGTCTGTCAATATGAGGTTTTGTATTCAAAATTATTAAACTTGTAGTCCAGTACATTTTTCCAGCATGAAATACTCCTTAGTTCTAACCACCTTAATCATTTGTTTTCAAACGAGCTTAAATGCACAATTTTACTTGCATGATAAATTTTTTATCAATGAAATTGGGGCCTCAGCAAATTACTCATTGGGGGATAATAACACGGTGAATGGATTTGGCTTTGGTGTAGGAATTTATAAACGTGTGTACAAACGCTCACGCGTGAATGTGGTTTATGGTGTGGAATTCAATCGTACTAATTTTCAACGAAAACGAGTTGTTCTAGATGACTATAGTCACAAAGAAGACATGCAGTATAAGTTGAACTATTTGAGTGTGCCGGTGACAGCGCGAATTCATTTAGGAGATATTGATGATTTAAATAAACCTTCTCACGCGCCAAAATTTTTCTTTGATTTGGGATTGTACGTAGATGTAACCTGCGGAACAAAGAGAGAAGGAACTTTAGTAGTTTATTCTCCGGATATTAGTGATACCTTGAGTTTTACCGAGAAATACAATTCTAAAGTGCCTAATCTAGGGGTGAATGCCGGAATGGGGATTCGAATTCCAGTTAAATTCAAGTACATTATTATTAAAGCTGATTATCGGCATGGTTTGATAAATCAAGGTCGCGCAAACGATCCGTTTACCAATAATTATACGCGCCTGTATTTTAGCTTTTTGTTTTAATTATCATTGATTTCTTAGGGAAGGAGGTGAAAACTTTAAAAAATCAATTGAATAATCAGATTTCACGTGTTTTTTAATCTCTTTGCGAATAAACGAGCTCTTAACATTTTTTCTAACTTCTTACCATGGTAATTAGTTATATTTGCAGCATGA
>CAJXRM010000038.1 GCA_913059205.1 uncultured Flavobacteriales bacterium | reverse complement strand
GAGATTTCTGCCTGTCTCGTGGGCTCGGAGATGTGTATAAGAGACAGATATAAGAATTAAGCGTATTCAGTTTTCGTTTTAGTCGTTTACAAACGATTTAAACTCATGTTTTTGGTAATTGGAATCAATAAATCGTTTCAATTTCATTAGCGAGTAGGTTGTGTTCCCTTTGGGATGTCCAATTATCACCATTTCTTCTTGGTTCAAATTAATAGCTTTTTCGAGTCCAGCATTGAGTTTCTTAGCAAAGTAACCATCTGTTGAAATATGATGATTCGAATAGTTTAGTAAAACAAACCATTTTCGTCCTCCTTGACTTAAAAAAGTTCCGTCTCCAATCATTTTATGCTTAGTTGGGAAAAGCTTCCCAAGTCCATACAGCCACCAATAAAAAGATGGACGGTAACGAAAAGAAGCAATTGGATACTCGGTAAAATCTCCTTTTTCATCTTCTAAACACACATCATTTGAGAATCGATATTTCGATTTTTTTGGTGCGTCGGTAAAATCCACATTGTAATTTGTAGTTTGTAAATATCCTCCTTCAATGACGCTTGAATCATTCACAATACCGATCTTTCTTAGATCATTGGCTAAATCTGAGAACGGTTGAATGCACCAACCTCCTGCTCGAAATGTGTTGATTTTTTTTCCAATTAATTTTTCCAAATAATTTGAGTATCGCTCAATTATAGACGATCGCTCTTCAGTGGAGAAATCGGAAAGCTTATAATTGCCATCGACATTCATTTTCCACTTTCCATCTTTCCAAGTTGCTTTTTCCCAATGAGGATGGATATGCAATTGAACCGAGTGATTCAACTCAATCATTCTCATAATCTGTTCTTTAACACGTTTAACTTCTTCTTCCAATTCAGCATATTTATCTGCTTGAATGAGGTAACCTACATCCACAAAAAAAGTATAGTATACGTTCTTCTCTGCCGCCAGTCCCAACAAAGTATCTGTTGGTTCAAGCATGCATTTCTGAACAGTTCCTGATTTTTCTCCAAAAAAAAGCTCGTAATCGAATGTTAAATAAATCTTCACAGTTACGAAGTTAATTGATTTATAATTTGAATCAAGTCAAAAGAGAATTAGTTAACTTAGTGATATGAAAAATTGTCGTTTCTTATTGATTTTTGTCCTAGCACTTCTTTCAAAAGGTGGATTCTCGCAAGAAATTGAACAGAATCAAATAGCTTTTGTAAATAAATTTATTGCTTCAATTGAGTCACACAATTTAGACGCGACTTTAAAATGCACAGATAAGGACTACAGAAAAGAGCAATTGAAATTTCTAGAAGGAAGAAAGGAACAATTTATCGATGAGTTATTTGGTGGAGTTGACATGTTGACTGATAAGTATGTCAATACGCGCTTCGTGAATATACTAAAGGTAGAAGTCGCTGAAATTATACCTCAAGAAGGTGGCTATTTCGAATATGTATTTAGAATCAGAGATGGCGAACACGATTTAATAAAATCACTGCTGCTCAAAAAATCAAAGAATAAATACGGCTTTATTGGGTCAATGGGATAAACTTTCAACGGCTCATAATTCCATTGAAATATGAGCCGTTGATTATTTAAATTATGGTTTCAATTTACAATCACCAAAAGTAGTTTCGTCCTTACTTTGGCATTCATCCCTTGCGTTACTTAAGGAAGACGCTTCAATTGTTTCCTCCGTTACAAACGAGGAACTTCCTGAGCTAACTGTACATTCACATACCCAATCTTTTGTACATGAACCTAGAAATAAAAAACCTGCTATTGCTGAAAATGCTATTACATTCTTTTTCATAAATTTTAATTTTTAAAGGTGAAATAAACTTTTGCAGATATCTGCAGATATCATTCTTAACTAGTTTTCGTTCAAATTACACATAATAAAACTATGCGCACATAGTAAACTTGTTAATAAAGCATAAACAAGATTTTTCATCTATAGAAATAGTATCTACATTTGATAAAATAATTTTATGAACGAAATTGAATACAAATTCCTAGTTGATTCAGAGAAATGGTGCGTAATCAACAAGCCTGAAGGCCAATTGATTGTTCAAGGTTTTATCTACAACTCCAAAGAATGCGTTGTTCGAATTCGAATTAAAGGTGACAAGGGATTTTTGACCATCAAGGGCGAAACAGTAGGCATTACACGAAAAGAATTTGAGTATGAGATTCCGTTGAAAGACGCCGAAGAAATCATTTCAAGCTTCACAAAAAAGTACATTCGGAAAGTAAGATATGAGATTCCACAAGGAAAACACACCTGGGAAGTAGATGTTTTTGAAGGTCCGCTGGAAGGGCTAATTCTTGCTGAATTGGAGGTAGAATCTGAAGATGAACAATTTGAACTACCGGAATGGGTTACAGAAAACGTGTCGCACGACCCCAATTATTACAACGCGGTGTTGATTGAGAAAAATTAATTCTCTATTTTCACTCTTAAATTGATAGCTTAACACATTCACAAATGAAAAAAATTCACTTCTATCTAGGTAGTTTACTATTGTTATTTCTAGCAACATCGGCAATTGACAAGCAAAAGGAACCAGCAGGTTTATTCGAAAAAATCATATGGGTTGAATTGGACGCTTCAGGACAAGATTCAGTATTATTTAAACCTTATTCAAAAGCGTGGCAAGAAATGTGGAGAATATTGGATCCAACCATCCATTTTGAGGAAACTCCCGTAATGAATTATGAATCATACAAAAGAGCTTTCGAGAATAGGTCGGATAATCTTTTTACCACATTGCATCCACTCATTGTAGGTGGTTCAATTCAACTTTACAGTCCGTATCAACCGGAATCGTTTGGTCTTGGAGCACTGGACGATGGAGAATTGCGTTACCCGGTAAAAGGAGAGCACGCAAATAAAACGTTTCTAACATCGGACGAAATGCGGAACAAGTTTGCGTATTATTTGGGAATGTTTGGTGCGCAAGCTGATTATCCACTTGTAGATGAATTTGGTGAACCAATGATGGTTCTGGATACCATTTCAGGGATGCAAATGTATGTTTATCCTCCTCGCGATTACATGTGGTATGAAGATGCGGACCTCATAAAGTATAAATTGAGAGTAAGTGTTTTCTATGATAAAAAAGGAGTTGAGAAAAAACGAATTATTCGTTCAATTGCCCCAGTTGTTAATGAAATCCGTGATGGACAGATTGAAGGCGAGAAAGTATTGTTTTGGCTGAACTTTAATGATTTGTCTGATATTTTGAAAAAATCATATTATTTTGATGAAACAGGCAAACCTGTGACGTATTTGAAGCACATTCAACAAAAAGTGGTGAATTCAGTTCTTTAAATTAAATGAGAAAGTCAAGGATTAAGTTACTTCTACTCCCCCTTTAGATTCCCTTTTTCACAGTCAAAAACCGTGTTTCCAAGAATAACGCTGAACCATTCTTCAAAATTTTCCATAGTAATATCGGGGTAAATTTCTTCTTCATCAGAAACGGCATTCAATTCGTTCTTGAATATCTTCTTAAAGTTTGCCTTTATAACCGGTTCATCTTCAAAGAAATCCTCTTCAATTAAATAGATGTTTGGCTCGAAATACTCGTCCAATTCGTATTCTTCATCTTGAGAATCTGCCCAATCAATAAACGGCTGTTTGGGGTGAATGATAATATAACCTCTGTTGACTATTTTCATTTTTTGAATGGTGTTTTTTTCTCTTCAATGTAATTAAACCAATGCGCCCTGCCTCGTTTTCGTTGCTCGATAACATAATTCCAATCTAGCCCGTAACCCTTCTTTTCAAAGTAACTTTCCCATTCTTTAAAATCAAACGACTCAATTCCTTCAATAAAAATTAGCGAACTGTCATTGACCAATAAATGAAAAGGATTGGTTTGAAAGACACGTTCTTCTCCAATAAAAATGGATTTGCATTTTTCACCGAAACAATCCATCCAATTGTAAAAAGCATTTATCACTTTGGTTGAATCATCAAACGTCCATTGTACAAAACGAAAAGTATTCTCTTCACACTGTAGCTCAAATTTCAGCGTATGGATTGGACCCAAACGGTCTGGAAAGTACTTCTCTTCAATCACCGTCAGTTCATTGACATCGATACCATGTGATTTGAAATCTTTCAAATAAATCGCCAAAGTATCATCTTCCTTCGTCTTATGATCAACGTTTAACGAATCCTCGTTATAGCGCTCAGAACCTTCAATAATATCGTTCAAATCAATTACTTCATTCTCTTTATCTCCACATGAAGAAAAGAAAACTAAGATTGACAGTATGCACAACAGTTTTTTCACTTTTACAATTTTTTAAGCACTTCAATCGTCTGGTGAATATCGTTTTCGTGAATATCCAAATGAGTTACAAATCTCAACATACCAGGACCAAACGCCATTATTTTGATGTCTTTTTGAGCTAATTTATCCAAAATAACATCTCGTTGCGATTCATCTTTCAATACAGCAACGACGATATTCGTTTCAACAGGAATTACTTCCTTCACCCAAATTAGTTCATTTAAAGTAGATTCCAATCCTTTTGCATGACGATGATCAACTTTCAATCGTTCTACGTTGTTTTTTAGCGCATACAATCCACCAGCTGCAATAATTCCCGCTTGTCGCATTCCACCACCAAATACCTTTCTAACACGGCGCGATTTCTTAATAAATTCCTTTTTACCAATCAGCACAGAACCAACTGGTGCACCTAATCCTTTGGAGAGACAAAGCGATATAGAATCAAATTGCGACGCATATTCTTTCAAATTGATCCCATTTTCAACCATTGCATTCATTAATCTCGCTCCATCTAGGTGCAAAGGCAAATTGTTCTTGCGGCAAAAAGCACTGATTCTCTTAATTTCTTCAAAATCGTAAATTGCCCCACCTCCTCTATTCGATGTATCTTCTAAACTAACCAACTGAGTAACCGGAAAATGGATATCATCTGGATTGATCCATTGTTCAACATCATTCACCGTCAAACGACCACGATTTCCACGAATTAAACGTACAGATGCGCCCGAATTCTTGGAGATTCCTCCTCCTTCATATTTGTAGATGTGACTTTCTTCGTTCGTGATGATTTCTCCACCAGGTTGTACGTGAACGTTTATAGCAATTTGATTCGTTTGCGTTCCAGAAACACAATAAAGAGCTGCTTCCATTCCAAATAAATCCGCTGAAAACTGTTCCAATTCATTTACCGTTGGGTCTTCAACAAAAACATCGTCTCCTACTTGCGCATTGAACATTGCCTCTTTCATTTCTTGCGAAGGCTTTGTAACTGTATCGCTTCTAAAATCAATCATTCGAGTAAAATTTATTGGTAACGAAGTTAAGAAACTTGTTTATAAACAGCTTTATTTCAACGACAATTCTTTCAGTGCTAAAACACGTTGAAAATCATAAAACAGCTGAGCTTTTAATTCAATTTTCTCGTTTGTAATTGGATGGACAAAAGACAATTCCGAGGCGTGCAACAGCATTGTATTCATTTCTAAACGCTCTAAGAATAATTTATTCTGTTTATTGCAGCCATGAGGACGATCTCCAATTATTGGGTGAAAAACATGTGCTAAATGACGACGTATTTGATGCATTCTACCTGTTTCTGGATTTAATTCAACCAGAGAATAACGCGAGGTCTCAAATTTCCCAGAAGGAAAAGGCAATTCACCTCGTTTCAAGCAACTAAAATGTGTTACAGCTTCTTGTTCAGTACCATTCTCCTTTTTCAGTGGATAATCAATTGTTCCTTCATCTTCCATATGTCCACGAACAAAAGCTACATACTTTTTTGAAACTTCTCGGTTCATGAATTGTTTCTGCATTAGAGAGTTCACTTCAGAACTTAGGGTAAAGAGCAGAATACCCGACGTTTTTCTATCCAATCGATGCGCAGGATAAACGACTTTTCCAATTTGATCTCTCAATAGTTGAATCGCAAATTCATCTGCATCGTTCGCAATTTTTGAGCGATGCACCAACAAACCATGTGGCTTATTAATCGCCACTAAATGTTCGTCATGAAAAAGGATTTCGAGTTCCATTACTTTTTGCGTGCAATCATTAGTCCGTCTCGTATTGGAAACAAAACTTCTTGAACACGCTTGTCTTCATGGATCAACTTATTTAAATCGACAAGTACCTGCGTGTCAACATCACCTTTTTCGACCTCTTCAGTAACTTTTCCCGACCAAAGTACATTATCAATAATGATATAGCCACCTTTTGAAACCTTATCAAAAACCATATTATAGTAATTGATGTAATTCGACTTATCTGCATCAATAAACACTAAATCGTATTCATCTCGAAGTGTTGGGATAATTTCCATCGCATCGCCAATTCGACATTCTATGGCGTTTTTATATTCCGATTTCTGAATAAACTCATTTACTAAATCTTCTAATTCTTCGTTTTTATCAATGGTTAGGATTTTTCCATCTTCCGCTAA
The DNA here is from genome assembly GCA_913059205.1 of uncultured Flavobacteriales bacterium. Taxonomy (GTDB): domain Bacteria; phylum Bacteroidota; class Bacteroidia; order Flavobacteriales_D; family Crocinitomicaceae; genus UBA4466. The sequence continues at coordinate 24,344 of CAJXRM010000038.1, read as the reverse complement.
CCCTTCCGCAAAACACAAGGCAGAATAACCCGTATAGGTTCCTATTTCCAGAACGTTTTTTGGTTTTATCATGTGCGACAATAAACTCAAAACACGACCTTGAAAATGTCCACTCAACATCCGTGGTCGCAATACATTTATATGAGTTTCTCTGTTCAACTCGTACAACAATTGAGGTTCATCTTCTGTGTGCGCACAAACGTAATCATCAATTTTTTGGCTGATAAATTCCATAATCAGGGTTTTATACAAAGGTGCTTAATATAAAATGGATTACAAAAAGTTTTTTGACGCAACTTTATTGTGGAAAATCGGGTCTTGGCTTTAAAGATTTTTAAAGTACGAAGTAGATTTTGTCTATATTTTTTGTACATTGCTCAAACACTTGCTAATTAAATGAATAAATTACTTTTATACATTGCTTCCATTTTTGTTGTAATTGTCTCTGTGATAAGCTGTAAAAAGCACGAAGGCAATTTTGCTCCATATGTTGAGATGGAAGTAAACATGGACTTAACAAGTGTACCATACGAGAAACTTTCGGAGTACAATTTTTTCATTGGAGAAATGAAAAATCAATCTCCTGCAAAAAAAGTATTGAGTTATGAACCAGTAAGTACCCTTTTCACGGATTACGCACTAAAAAAGAGATTTGTTTGGATGCCAGATGGCACAACTGCCACCTATGAAGGAGATGGAAACATTTTAGACTTACCTGTTGGTGCAGCATTAGTGAAAACATTTTATTACGATAATGTACAGCCAAGTGGCGATACGCGAATAATTGAAACAAGAGTTATGATTCGCAAATCATCAGGTTGGATTTTTGCCGAATATGTTTGGAATTCGGATCAAACTGAGGCATATTTAGATATGAACGGTAGTTCTATTCCATTGAGTTGGGATCAAGATGGAACAATAAAATCTACCAATTATCGAATTCCGTCTTCCACTGAATGTTTGGTTTGCCATAAAATCAATGATCAACCCATACCTATTGGTATAAAGCCACAAAGTTTAAATTTTAAATTACCTGGAGAATTCAAAACGCAATTGCAAAAATGGGTTTCATATGGTTATTTGAAAAATAATCTTCCAAGTAATATCGTATCCGCTATTGATTACCATGATGCTTCCCAATCAGTTGACTTGCGGTTAAGATCATATTTGGATATCAATTGTGCTCATTGTCACCAAGAAGGTAAGCATTGCGACTATAGACCATTGCGATTAGCGTTTTCGGAAACGAGTAATCCTGTTAACTTGGGACTATGTGTTGAGCCTGATGAATTTATTAATACAGCACTTATAAATATTATAACACCAGGAAATAAAGATCGTTCGGTAATGCATTATCGAATGTTATCTACTGATGAAAATGTTAGAATGCCATTGCTTGGAAGATCAATCGTTCATGAAGAAGGGTTAGCACTTTTAGAGGAATGGATTACTTGGAAAACAACTTGCGAATAATTTAAACTATCAACTAAATCAATAACTATGAAAAAAAACTACACTTTATTATTATTGGCTCTATTGCCAATATCCAGTTTTGCTCAAAACACCTGTGCTACAGCCCTGACAATTGGAGCCGGTACACATTCAATAACCGGAATTGACGGAACTGACGTTCCAGATCCAATTTGTGCTGCTAACGGAGCAGGAGCAACCGCAGGAGAATGGTACGTTTATACTCCAAATGCGGATTATTCTGTGACTGTAACAACTGATTTACCAGGAACGGCTGGTGCAGATACACGTTTCCACGTTTATACTGGGACATGCGGAGCACTTACATGTCATTCAGGTGATGACGATGCAGGAACTGGTTATACATCAATGGCGACATTTAATGTCACAAATGGAACTACTTATTACATCGCATTTGATAATCGTTGGTCATCTGCGGCGCTTGATTTTGAATTGAGTGAGGAAGCAATTGTTGTTCCTCCTTCTGCACCAGTAACATTTACAGGAAACTTTTTCCCTGGAATTGGTGGTTCATACAAAATCAGTGTTGTTGATATGAATGGTGATTTCTTAGATGACATTGTTACAGTTTCTTCGAACTCTGTTGAAATTCATTACCAACAAGTTTCAGGAGCTTTTGTAAAAACAACTATTCCAACTACTACGGCAGTGAATAACCCATCTTGGAGTATGGCTGCTGGAGATATCGATAAAAACGGTTTCAACGACCTACTTTACGGAGGAGGAAGTGGAGTTACTTTTATGTATGCCAATAGCACAGGAACGGGATTCACGCAAGTTTCTGGTTCAGAATATGTTTTCTGTCAACGAAGTAATTTTGTTGACATTAACAATGATGGTAACCTAGACGCATTTGTTTGTCACGATGTTGATCCTAACGTATATTACATCAATGATGGAACAGGTAATTTCACATTTTATCAAGGTGGGATTGGAGATCATTCTGAAGGAGGTAATTATGGTTCACTATGGACTGATTACGATAACGATGGTGACCAAGATTGTTTTATAGCGAAATGTCGTGGTGGTGCTTCTACAGCAAAAATAAATGAATTACATAGAAACAACGGAGATGGAACTTTTACAGATGTTTCTGTTGCTTCAAATATGGCCGATGCATTGCAAACTTGGTCTTCAGCATGGAATGATTACGATAATGACGGTTATATGGATGCAGTAATTGGAGCTAGTTCAACTGCTGACGGACCGCATAAAGTAATGAAAAACAATGGAGACGGTACTTTTTCCGATGTAACCGCTGGAAGTGGTTGGGATACAAACCCAAGTTTAAACATTGAACACACTTCATACGATTTTGACAACGATGGTTTCGCAGATGTATTTGGTGGTGGAAGCAAAATTATGTTCGGAAATGGTGATATGACGTTTACACCGTTTGCTTATTCATTCACGAATGGATCTATTGGAGATTTAAATAATGATGGTTTCTTGGACATCCAAAATGATCAAACGATTTATTACAATGATGGAAATGCAAATAACTGGATTAAAGTAAACATGCTGGGTGTTCAAAGTAATAGCAACGGTATCGGAGCTCGTGTTGAAATTTATGGAGCATGGGGTAAACAAATACGTGATATTAGAAGTGGTGATGGTTTTAGACACATGAACACTTTGAATGCGCACTTTGGTATTGGTACGGCGACTGAAATTGATTCTATAATCATTAAGTGGCCTTCTGGAATTGAAGATTCTTATCCAAATCCAACAATTAACGAACCATTCGTAATTGTTGAAGGTTCTCATCAATTGAGCACGTTGAAAATTGATGGAAAAAATGTAAAAGTATATCCTAATCCAGCTACTGACATATTAAACATCGAAAATTTCGAAACGTTGAATATCAAGAACATGAAAGTTATGACAAACCTTGGTGCAACTGCAATTGACTTGGATGCAAAACAAGGTCAGTTTGATATTTCAAAATTACAAAGTGGAATGTATATCCTCATGATCGAAACGAATGATGGTAAACGTTACACTGAAACGTTTATAAAGAAATAACAGTAATGAAAAAGAGAAAAGGTCACTAATTAAGTGACCTTTTTTTATGTCTAATACTTAGAGATTCGTTGCCCTGTCTCGAAGGTAGAAGTCTAAAACAGTTATTGCCGCCATTGCCCCCACAATAGGAACCGCTCTAGGAACCACGCAAGGGTCGTGTCGCCCTTTCCCATCCATTTCGACCAGTTCACCAACTTTGTTGAGTGTTGTTTGAGTTTGAATTATTGTTGCCACCGGTTTAAACGCAATGCGCATTGTGATTGGCATTCCATTTGAAATTCCACCTTGGATTCCTCCTGAGTGATTCGTCTGTGTTGAACCGTCTTCATTAAAAAGATCATTGTGATCAGATCCTCGCATAGAAACACATTCAAAACCACTTCCAAGTTCAAATCCTTTAACTGCATTGATAGAAAGCATTGCTTTTCCTAAATCTGCATGCAGTTTATCGAAAACAGGCTCACCCAATCCTACGGGAACGTGATTAATTTCACATCGCACGCTACCACCAATAGTATCACCATCTTTTCTAACTTCTTTAATAAGAGCTTCCATTTCGGCAGCAACTATCATATTAGGACAACGCACTGGATTATCATCAATTACATTGTAATCAATATCACTTCCAAGCTTTATTGAACCAACCTGATCCACATACGCGACAATCTCAATTCCTAAAGAAGCCAGGATTTGTTTGGCAATCGCTCCTGCGACAACACGAGAAGCAGTTTCCCTCGCAGAAGAACGCCCTCCTCCCCTATGGTCACGATGTCCATATTTGGAATTGTAAGTGAAATCAGCGTGAGAAGGTCTAAAAACTTCTTTAATGTGGTCGTAATCATTTGATTTCTGATCATCGTTTTTAATCATAAAACCAATTGGGGAACCCGTTGTTTTTCCTTCAAAAATACCAGATAAAAACTCAACCTTATCTGATTCCTTGCGTTGGGTTACGATAGCGGACTGTCCCGGTTTACGACGATCAAGTTCATCTTGAACAGCCTCAATATCTATGACTTGATTTGCTGGAACACCATCGATAATTCCTCCAATTGCAACGCCGTGAGATTCACCAAAAGTGGTCAATTTAAAAAGTGTTCCAATTGAAGATCCTGCCATAAGAACAAATATACAATCAATTTGAGAAAATACGACATAAAAAAAGGAGACCTAAGCCTCCTTTTCGTTCAAATAAATGCTTGATTATTTCGTAACCACGATTTGCTTCCTAACAGTCTCCGTTGTAGAGATAACATTAACAATGTAAATTCCGGCTTCCAGATTTACAGCGTCAACATTGATTTTATTTGTAGTTCCGTTAACTGCCAAATCATAACATACTTTTCCATTCATATCCACTAGCACTACTGATTGTACATCCATTTCAATTGAAAAGTCAATTACAAATTTACCATTGTTTGGAACAGGATAGACGTTAAATGATTGAGACGCTAATTCGTCTACATTTGCAACGCAACCTTGGTCAACAGTAACAACAATTTGATCTGTAACCACACAATTCGCAGCATCAATTGCTTCTACAGTATACGTTCCAGTTGAAGAAACTGGATAAATATTCCAGTTATTATTAACTCCATTCCATGTGTAAGAACTATATCCAAAACCAGCCTCCAAAATAAGTGGTGTTTGATCTCCACAAATGGTAACATCATTTCCTAAGTCAATTGAATTAAACGTATATTCAATCATTGCTGGACAGCCAAAAATTGGATTTGGGTTATTCATTTCTGTTGCATCCGCATCAATATAACCAAGTGTTTCTTCATCTCCCCCAAACTCACAGCTATTTTCTGTGTGAAAGTATAAGCGACCATTACCAGGGTGATAAATTATTGATGCTGTTTGTCCAAAATCAGAAAAGCTTGAAATTTCGGATGTAACATCCGTCGTTAAGTTGTGTGATTCAATTTGCACAGTTCCATAATTCACATAGTTAGCGAAATAATCTGTTCCATCGAAGCTCAATGTCCCCCAATCACTCCAGTTTTCACTGCCTTGTAAATCTAAATAAAGGTTATTTACAAATGTCACTTCTCCAGTATTAAGGTCAACTATATTAAAATCTTCTGTATCTCCATTGTATAAACCAACCTTACCAAAACCAGCAAAAATACCGTTGTTCGTGTTATACATTTCAATTGGAGTTGATAACATTACAATTTCATTCGTCATATTTAAATCATCGTCTAATGCAATAATGGCATCAACGGTATAGTCCAACCCACTGTTATCATTATCAAAAGGCATTTCTCCCGAAACTGTGTTGTAAAGTGACCAAATTTTCATTTCTTGTAAATCAGAAAACAAACCGTCTCGAACTGGTAAAGCGGTTCCAGTAGTTTGTAAATTCAAGTCATATCTCCCCGTATAATCATCTCCAACAACATAAACGAAATTATTGGTAACGGCTAACCCTCCTCTATCATCACCTGTTAAATTATCATGGTCAATAATTAAAGCATTGTTCGTCGTTACATTGTCTAACGTGAAAATTTTTGGCGCAATATTCTGCGCATAGTAAATAACTTCAGGAGAATTCACTACTGGACCATAAACGTAAGCTGTCGCAGTATCGATTGCATTTGTTAACCCTAAGTCATATGCAAAAACAAACTCCTTATTTAGTGGTTCAATCGCAGGAGCATATCCTCCTTCACAAACCAACGCACTTATATCCATAGGTGCATTACCGACACTGAAGAATTTAGAAGTTGAAGTTACACAGCCGATTCCATCTGTTGCTGTATAGGTTAGTTCATAGCTTCCTGGTGCCAATCCCATTGGATTAAATGTATTTCCTGTAACATTGGTCCCACTAAAAGTTCCACCTGCTGGAGAGCCAGTTAGCGTTAGAGGAGAGCTTGTCGCACATGTCGAAGTTGAAGCATTCGTGAATGACGCAAACTCTACAGGATGTCCGAAAGAACAATATTCAAATACTAAACGAACTTTAAATCTAGCCATATCATTGTTTGCTCCACAAATGAAATCAACTGAGTATGGAGCTACATAAACGCTCCATATTCCAGCGGATTGATAGTTCAAAATATCAGCTGTATTAATGTCAATTATTATTGAATCAACTTGACAAGTAGGATTACTCCAGTTTCCATCATAAGAGCCTAGATAATCGTCAGTTCCTAGGTCTAAAATTGCGGCGTAATTCCATGGAACGTCGAACCCTCCATCTACATAAAAAATCAATTTGGCATTTCCATATGCTCCAGCTGGTATACCTGTAAAGTCAAAGTTACTGGTTTCACCTGAGTTATATAATGTATCCCAATCATCTCCGTTGGAATTTAATCCCCATTGTGCATAGGTTGATTGAGCATTGCTACTAAATACGCTTAAAGCGAAAATAACAGCTGTAAAAAGTAGGTTTTTTTTCATAAAATAAATTTAGAATTTAATGTAAAATTAAATCGAAAATCAATCAGTTGTATATCCTTAATGAAAATAAATATTGGGTAAAAAAAAAGGCCGAATCTTATAGATTCGGCCTTGTATAAATTGCACTACTTCTAATTGCAAATCATTTCTTCAGTAATTCTTAAAATATCACGTACTTCATCCATCGTAGGAGCTTCTGCATAGGTTCTAAGAACAGGTTCTGTTCCAGAAGGACGTATCATTAACCAACGATTATCATCAAAGAAGAATTTAAATCCGTCTATTGTTCCAACTGAATCAACAGTATACTTTCCGAAGTTTTTGTACGAGCCGTTTTTACAGTTTTCAATGGTTTTATTTTTCAATTCTTCCGTAATGTGTAAATCATTGCGCTCGAATTTAAATGCACCTACGATTTCATATACTTCATCGATTAAATCATCCAAAGATTTCCCTGATTTCGCCATGAATTCCCAGATAATTAGCCCCATCCAAATTCCGTCTCTTTCTGGGATATGTCCTTTAGTTGCAATTCCACCGGACTCCTCACCGCCAACCAAAACGTCTTCGGTAACCATTATATCCGCGATGTATTTAAATCCAATTTTCACCACTTCACTTGAAAGATTGTAGTGATCTGCCATCACTTTAACGCGAGGAGTTGTACTGAACGCCGTAGCAACTTTACCAGTCATTCCTTTGTATTTAGCTAAATAATGAACCAATAATAAAATGATGTGGTGCGAATCGATAAACTCTCCTTTTCCATTATAAAGTCCAATTCTATCTGCATCTCCATCAGTAGCTAAAGCGCAATCGATATTTCCATTCTCCTTAATAAACGACTCAAGTTCTTGAAGGTTCTTTGCAATTGGCTCTGGAGCCTGCCCCATGAAAGATGGATTGTGCTCACAATGCAAGAATTTAGTATTTGGAAGCAATCGCTTCAAGGCATTTTGACCTGCACCATACATTGCGTCATACGCCAAAACCAAACCAGAATTTTCAATCGCTTTTAGATCGAAATTCGCTTTTGCATGTTCAACATACATTGTTTCTAGATCAATCCATTCAACGAGGTTGGAATCCAACGAAACTGAATCCAAATCTATTGAATTTGAATCGGCAATAATATCCTCTATCTCTTGAACCTTTCCTGGAGAAAGCGGTCCTCCATGATGTGATTTCAATTTAAATCCGTTATACGAAGGTGGATTGTGACTAGCTGTAATTACTACTCCTACAGAGCAACCGAGTTTTACTGCAGCCAAAGAAACCATTGGTGTTGAAACAAATCCTTCAGCCATTTTAACGTTTACACCTTCACTCACAAATACCTTTGCCGCTGTACGCATAAACAAATCACCTGCAAAACGGCAATCATGACCAATAACAATTGATGGGTTCTCAAAATTCTGTTTCACCCATTTAGCTGTTGCTAATGAAACACGTGCAACATTCTCAACCGTATATTCCTCCGCAATAATTGCTCTCCAACCATCGGTTCCAAATTTTATTTTATTTCCCAATTTGATTTTTTGTTACGAAGATAAAAAATCTTCCATTTTATTTTAGCTTAAAATTAATTTTGTATTCCAGTCCTTTCGACGAGTTTTTCACGGTTTTTATGCCATCAATCTGCTCAATCAGGATATCAATTAACATCAAACCTATACCTTTTTGATTCTTTTTTAATTTAAAACCTGGTCCATTATCTCCTATTGTCAATTGATATTCATCATTTTCACACGACAGTTTTAAGTATAATCTACCCGACTTTTCAAGTCCGTGTTTATGCGAGTTACAAATAATTTCATTCAGTATAAGCGCCAAGGGTAATGATTGTTCAATTGTAAATTCAACTTCAGGAATATTTATTTCTATATCAACTTCAGCAACCTGATTAAGCGAGTACATTTGAATTAAAGAAGTCACCAAATGATTCATGTACGACCGCAAGTTCACTTTATCGAAATCTTTATTTTGATAAATCATTTCATGAACAGCTGCCATTGTGCTAACCCTGTTAATACTTGCTTCAAATTCCGAGACTAAATTCTTATCTTTCATTTCAGTCATTTGAACCCGAAGAAGACTAATAATCAATTGCAGATTATTCTTTACGCGATGATGAATTTCCTTTATTAGTACTTCTTTTTGAACTAACGATTCACGTAATTGCTCTTCAATGTGTTTTCGTTTAAAAAATACGGGAATTTCAAAATTTTCGACCTTAGAAAGATCTACTAACTCATCAACGTATTTTTCAATCTTATGACTAGGTGCCATGATAAAAACGCATGCTTCATCACCTTTTGCTTCACACTCTACTTCCACTGTTGTCAATGGCATTCCAAAACTCTCTTCACACCATCCTGCGGAATAGCCACAGTTCATTGTGCAAACAGGAATATCCGTTTTCTTTTTGGCTTTTAGCCATGATTGCGCCTCAAATGAATTATGGTGTTTGAACTTTAAAATAAAATTTTCGTCAGGAGAAGGATTACTTTCTTTAAATATTTCAACATTCGCCCAGCCAGTATAGGCAAAGTGAATTGGTCCTGCAGACAATTTTTCAATTGGAGCAGTTAATCCAAGTTTGTTATGAAAAGAAATTGCATCCTTTTTACCGATAACTTTTGCATTGTCATACAAGAAATTATTGCCAATACTGATTGCTTCATGTATTGATCGATCCGAATACCTTTCTTTTATGAATTCCAAAAATTCGTGACTTAAAGAGTCTGATCGCAAAAGAACATAACGTTGACCTTGAGCGGTTATTTCCCCGGATTCAGGATCGATATTTAAATCTGAAAAGTAATCTCTTATTTTCTCCTCAATGTGTAAAAAAGCATCCTGAAGTTCATCCGGAACAATCACTGTTGAAGGAGAAACATCATCCTTCACCAATTCGAGTTTCAGTCTTCTTAACTCCTTCTCTAATTCGGCAATATTCTTTTTGATTGCAGCCTTTTTCACATTAAAAATTAAAAATGCCTCATGTTTCCATGAGGCAAATAATTATTTTTTGAACTCTTTAATCGTTTTTTCAATGATGGCTACGCATTCGAGCAATTGTTCCTCTGTCATAACTAAAGGAGGAGCAAAACGAATGATATTACCATGTGTTGGTTTTGCCAACAATCCGTTTTCTTTTAACGCAATGCATAAATCCATGGCTGTAGAACTATCTTCAGTATCATTTACAATAATCGCGTTCAATAATCCTTTGCCTCGTACCTTTAAAACTAAATCTGTTTTTTCGATTATTCGATTCATTTCAGCTCTAAAAATATGACCTAGTCGCTCAGCGTTTTCCGCAAGTTTTTCCTCCGTAACAACTTCTAAAGCCGCAACTGCAACTTTCGCTGCAACTGGATTACCACCAAATGTAGAACCGTGTTCTCCTGGGTGAATCACTTCCATAATTTCGTTGTTTGCAAAAACAGCTGATACTGGATATGCTCCTCCAGAAAGTGCTTTTCCAAGAATTAAAATATCTGGCTTCACATTTTCGTGATCAACAGCTAGCAATCTACCTGTTCGTGCAACACCTGTTTGAACTTCATCAGCAATAAACAAGGTTCCATTCGCAGCACATAGTTCTTTTGCCTTAGCTAAATAACCGTCATTTGGAACATACACTCCTGCTTCGCCTTGAATCGGCTCAACTAAAAATCCTGCAATATTATCTTGCTTCAATGCTTCTTCTAAGGCTTCTAAATTATTGTATGGAATACGAATAAAACCAGGTGTAAACGGACCAAAATTCTTTTGAGCTACAGGATCGTTTGAAAATGAAACTATTGTCGTTGTTCTTCCGTGAAAGTTATTTTCACAAACAATGATTTTCGCTGAATCTTGTGGAATTCCTTTTTTCTCGTACGCCCATTTACGACACAATTTAATTGCCGTTTCAACTGCTTCAGCACCGGTGTTCATTGGCAATACTTTGTCAAAACCAAAATACTCGGTTACAAATTTTTCGTATGGTCCTAGTGAATCATTATAAAAAGCACGTGAAGTTAATGTCAGTCGTTTTGCTTGATCTATCATCGCTCCAACAATCTTCGGGTGACAATGCCCTTGATTTACTGCTGAATACGCCGATAAAAAATCATAATATTGTTTGCCTTCAACATCCCAGACATGTACGCCTTCACCTCGTTTTAAAACTACTTCTAGTGGGTGATAGTTGTGTGCACCATGTTTGTCTTCCATTGAAATTAAGTCTTTCGACGTTAATTGTTCCATTGTTGATATCATTTTAATTGAATTGAGTCATGCGTTCATTCCGGAGAACGTTTATCCTTTCCTCATTCTGGGGGAGAGAAATCATCCAGTTTTGACAAAAATAAGGGTTAAGAGACAATTTGTCAATATTATTTAACGATAAATCGTTGTTTTTTAATCAATAACCTCCATTCCGTTTTAAAAAAGATTAAATCTACGTCCTATTACGTATTTTTTTGATTTTCAACTATCCGTAATTTTGATGAGTTAAATTCGATAAAAATGAAAAATACCCTGTTAATTCTCGCTACACTGTTTTGCACATTATCATCTTTTGCTCAGATAAAAAAAGACAATGATAACGGTGAAAAGGAAAAAAAGAAAAAGTTTAACCTGATGGAAAAAATAGGTGATGTTGCCGGTAACCTTATGACAGGAAAAGCAAAATCCCTTGAAGGTGTTGTTGTAAAAGCAAACTATATTAATGGTGTTTATTCGACGGATATCAATACCACAGAGGCTAAATACTTTTTACCGGGAGTTCGCGAAGGAGATCACATGCTTTTCATCACTTTTTTCAAAAATGATGGTGTAGGGTTACTCGAACTCATTGGAGAAGTCACAATAGATGGAGAACAGCTTGAATATTTCGGATTAGGATCTTATGGAAAACAATACAACTATCCTCCGACTGAGCCAGTAGTATTAAAGATAAAAACAGAATTGGGTGATGAGGCAAGTTTTACCTTCCACCCAATCTCGGATATTGAAATTCTTAGTGTAAACAACGAAAGCGTATTACCTATTATTGATTTAGCTGAAGATATCGATATAGAATATTATAATCCACCTGGCTCGGAAGGAACAACAATTAAAGTGTCGTTGCTCACAAAAGTAATGGGCGTTCGTGCACTTAATCACTTTGCCGATTTCAAAGTAACGAAACCAGGAAACGTAAAAGTCACGATCCCAAAAGAAGCACTTTCGAATCCAGAAATAGCAGGACAGTTAAACGCAGGTAATTTTGACAAAGGCGATAACTATATAATTATTGAGCGTGAAGTTAAAACAGAAAAAGATGCGTTTGGTCCTGATCAAAATCCTGGTAAAATTAGCGCTACAGAACTTTTCACTCGCAACTACGCTTCCTTTCCGGTAATCGTCAAGGGCAAACAAGACGAAGGAATAATGTCATCTCTAAAGGTAAGAGCACAATCTCAGGACAAATCATTGGGCTATGCTTTTTATAAACCCAATGCATCAACAGGAATTCCACTTTCTAAAGCATCCAAATTTGGTTTAGTTTCATTTACAATGGAGGCAAGTACGTATAAAAGAGAAACGAGTGAGAGCACAGACTCATGGACTGTTGGCAACACAAAATATACACAAACTACAACCACGACAACAACTTATGAATTTCCTCAGCTTCCAAATGAAAGTTGGGACTATGCATTGGACCAAGTGTATAATGAAATTGTTTCATTCTTTAAAACTGAGTACAATATTGAATTTGTTCCTGTTGAGGCAGTAACTTCAACTCCTCAGTATGCAGAATTATTCGCGTCAGCTGAAAAAAACACGGATAAAAAAGTAATGAAATCATATAAAAACACTAAGCGATCTACACCTGGCACGATTGGAGAAATCCTGGGCTCATTAAGCTCAAACTCTACTACTGATAATCCTCGTGTAAACATGATGAAAGCAGCTGGAGAAATTGATGGATTAGTTTCGATTCACATCAATTTAATGGTAGGAGGTGATAAAAACGGGAAAGTTGTTTTATATCCTAGTTTAAACATTTCTGTGAACGGACGTGATGAAACACGAGGAAACAAAGAAGGTAAATATTTCGACGGGCAAATCACTCGAAAGGCAGGAGAACCTTTTAATGGAGACAAATTAATCGCGGATAAAAACGAACTAGTTCGCGTTTGTAGTATGCCTATTCTGTTGGACGCAATGAAGCAAGGAATTGCCACGTTACGTGCAAAAGAAATCGAAATGGGCTACGATAAAATTTGGAATATTACCGAAGAATAAAAAAGGTCTATACCGAGACCTTTTCAATATAATTTCGTTTTAAAACAGTTTTGGTTGATCTGAATCTTCGTCGTTCTTTTTAATGTCCCATTCAATTGTTGTCGATTCACCCTCTTCTTCACCTTCAATTTCCTCACCGTCTTCTCTTGTCACCTTCGCTTTTTCAGGCTCTGGCCATGGCTCATCTCCTTCTATTGAATGCTCAAGAACGATTTCTTTCACCTTCAACTTTGTCATTTGATTCCCTTGTGATTTCATCCCTTTTACCTCGATGAAATTGGCCAAATCAACTTCAGTATCCGGAAGATTTTTGGTTGCTTTTAGCAATTTATTGTATATAATTCGTGCCTTCGGCTGATATGCCGTTGAAACAATGTCCAAAGTAGAACCTTCCGCCTCAGAAATAAACAACACTTTTTTGTCCGTTGTCACTTCGCACACAAAACGCTTGCAGAAATGTAAATCTTTTTCAGCATCGTAATACACAGCTGTAATTGCTCTTTCTGGATGCCATTTTTCAATGTGAACCATGTCGTCTTCAAAGTGGTTTGATAAATCAAATGTCGACAAACGGTACTCTCCAGAAGCATATAATGTCAATATTTTATCGTTTCCTTTGAATTCTCCCAAGAATTTTCCTCGTTTCTCATCATTTAAACGACCAACTACAGTGTCGTACCAAATCTTTCGAGCTGCAAGAGTTGAACCACCAACTTCTTTTTGTACGATTTTCGAAACGATTTCTTTTGTTACACGATTTCCAGAAGCACCTCGGCCTTTAATCAACTGCTCTCCCATGTCGATATCGAACTTCAAGCGTTTCAAGTGTGGACGCGCTCTTAAAATAACCGTAACTACTTCGCGCTCACCATTCGGATGAACAGTGAAATACAACATTTTAGAACCTTTGGTTCCTTTGGTTAAATCATATTCTGTATCACGTGTGATTGAATTGACATTGAATCGCTTCATCATCGTTGGACCACCAACTCCATCTTGATACATCAAGTGATAAACGGTTCTGTTATCGCCTTTTTTCCACACATTGGCATATACTATGTCTTTACCAACGAATTTCTTGTCGGCAATCTTAGTAACCATCATTTTTCCAGTAGAAAAGAAAATAATGATATCATCTAAGTCCGAACAATCGGCGATATATTCTGCTTTTTTCAAGCTATGCCCAACAAATCCTTCTTCGTAATCTACGTACAGTTTTTTATTGGCGATTATTACTTTGGTTGCATTTATCGAGTCAAAGGTTTTTATTTCTGTTTTACGCTCTCTTCCCTCTCCAAATTTGACTTTCAAATCTTTGAAATACTCAATCGCATATTCAATTAAATTTGCCAAATTGTTTTTTACTTCTTCAATTTCAGCTTCAATTTTCGCAATTGTTTCGTCTGCTTTATTGGCATCGAAACGTGTAATACGAATCATTGGAATTTGCGTCAATTTATGTAAATCTTCATCTTCGATTTCACGAATCAACACCTTCTTGAATGGCTTAAACGCATCTCTCATATAGAGATACAGTGCATCTTTGTCACTGTACTTCTTAAAATCGATGTACATTTCCTCATTGATAAAGATTTTCTCAAGAGTTGAGAAATGCCATTGTTTCTGTAGTTCAGCAAGACGAATTTCAAGTTCTTTCTTTAAGAGATCAACAGTTGTATCCGTATTGACTTTTAAGATCTCAGAAACTCCCATAAATCGAGGACGATCACCATCAATTACAGAACTGTTCGGAGAAATTGACACTTCACAATCCGTAAAAGCGTACAATGCATCCAGTGTTTTATCTGGAGAAACTCCTGGTGCCAAATGAATAATCACCTCCGCTTCTGCAGCAGTATTATCTTCAATTTTCTTAATTTTAATCTTGCCCTTATCGTTCGCTTTTAGTATTGAATCGATTAAAGATGTTGTTGTTCCAAAAGGAATTTCGTGAACAATTAATGTTTTATTGTCTTCCTTTTTGATCTTGGCTCTCAATCGAATTTTACCACCTCTCAGTCCATCATTGTAATTCGAAAAATCGGCCATTCCACCATTTGGAAAATCGGGAAGAATAGATACTTTTTTACCACGCAAATGATTAATTGATTGCTCAATTAATTCGACGAAGTTGTGCGGCATAATTTTACAGGCCATACCTACAGCAATACCTTCAGCACCTTGCGCAAGTAATAATGGGAATTTTACGGGTAATTGATCCGGCTCATTGTTCCGGCCATCATAACTTTTTAACCAATTTGTCGTTTTTGGGTTGAAAACCACATGAGAGGCAAATTTAGACAAACGAGCTTCAATATAACGAGCCGCTGCCGCTCCGTCTCCGGTTAAAGTATTCCCCCAGTTTCCTTGACAATCGACCAATAAGTCTTTTTGACCTAACTGAACTAACGCATCACCAATAGAAGCATCACCATGTGGGTGATATTTCATCGTATTTCCAATGATATTCGCCACCTTATTGTAGCGTCCATCATCCATTTCTTTCATCGAATGCATAATTCGACGTTGTACAGGCTTGAAACCATCGTACAATGAAGGAACGGCTCTTTCAAGAATTACGTAGGAAGCATATTCAAGAAACCAATTCTCATACAATCCACCAACCGGAATTATCTTATCCGTGGTATCACTTTTTTCAAAAGGATTACCTTCAGCATCCATTTTCCCTTCGTTCTCTGTACCGTCGTTTTCTAGTCCGTCGTTTTCCAATTCTTCGTTTTCCTCAGCCATTGTTTATGATGCTTTTTCAATGTTTGATGTTTCGGTATCCTCCGTTACCAAGTCCTCTTCAACCTTTAAGTTATCGATAATAAACTCCTGACGCTCCGGTGTATTTTTACCCATGTAATACGATAATATCGAGTCAATTGAAGCTTCTTTTGATAGAATTACAGGCTCTAAGCGAATATCGTCACCGATAAAATGCTTGAACTCGTCTGGCGAAATCTCTCCCAACCCTTTAAATCTCGTTATCTCTGGATTTCTTCCTAATTCATTCACAGCTGCTCTTCTTTCTTCTTCAGAATAACAGTAAATCGTTTTTTTCTTATTTCTAACACGGAATAAAGGCGTTTGAAGTATATAGACGTGATTTCTTTTAATCAGATCTGGAAAGAACTGTAAAAAGAAGGTCAACAACAACATGCGAATATGCATTCCATCCACATCGGCATCCGTCGCAACAACAATATTGTTGTAACGCAAATCATCCATGTCGTCTTCGATATTCAATGCCGCTTGAACCAAGTTAAACTCTTCATTTTCATAAACAACCTTCTTGGTCAGTCCATAACAGTTCAATGGTTTTCCACGCAAAGAAAATACTGCCTGTGTATTCACATTTCTCGATTTAGTAATCGATCCACTGGCAGAATCACCCTCGGTTATGAAAAGAGTTGTTTGTTCTCGTAATTCGTGTTTTAAATCAGTTAAATGAACGCGACAATCACGCAATTTCTTATTGTGTAGATTCGCTTTCTTCGCTCTATCCCTCGCAATCTTACGGATTCCAGAAAGTTCTTTTCTTTCTTTTTCAGACTGCTTAATTTTCTTTTCTAAGGTTTCAGCAATTTTTGGATTTCTATGTAAGAAATTATCCAAACGTTCTTTCAAGAAGTCGTTGATGAATGCTCGCATGGACTTACCATCCGGTTCAATTTCTTGCGACCCCAATTTTGTTTTGGTTTGCGACTCAAAAACCGGTTCCATCACTTTTACCGCAACAGCAGCAACAATGGATTGACGGATATCAGACGCCTCATAGTTCTTTCCATAAAAGTCACGAATCACCTTCGCCATTGATTCACGAAAAGCGCTTTGGTGCGTACCACCTTGCGTAGTATGCTGACCATTAACAAATGAGTAATAATCCTCTCCGTACGTTTTTCCGTGCGTAAATGCTACTTCAATAT
Source organism: uncultured Flavobacteriales bacterium (assembly GCA_913059205.1). Classification (GTDB taxonomy): domain Bacteria; phylum Bacteroidota; class Bacteroidia; order Flavobacteriales_D; family Crocinitomicaceae; genus UBA4466. Next base: position 7,200 of record CAJXRM010000038.1, on the reverse strand, counting down.
CCTCTCCCTCCAAGTGAATGATTGGGTAAAGTGGATCTCCGTCCATATTGTCTTCCAGCAAGTCTTTCAATCCAAATTTAGATTGAAATTTCTCTCTGTTGAATTTAATGATTAAATCGCGGTTCAGGTAACAGTAATTCCACAACATTTTATTGAGGAAAGGTGTTCTGAATGAATATTTTTTAAAGATTGTTTCGTCTGGAATAAACTCAACGTACGTTCCGTTTTCCTCTGTTGTCTTGGTTACCTTTGTCTCTTCGACCAGCTCACCACGAACAAAAGTCGCCTGCTTCTTCTCTCCATCGCGAACAGAATATACCATAAAGTGAGAAGACAAAGCATTTACTGCTTTGGTACCAACCCCATTCAATCCAACAGATTTCTTAAATGCTTTCGAATCGTACTTACCACCGGTGTTCATTTTCGAAACAACATCTACAACTTTCCCCAAAGGAATTCCACGTCCATAATCTCGAACGGTCACCTTCCCCTCTGCAACGCTCAATTCGATACGGCGACCATTCCCCATTACAAATTCATCGATACAGTTGTCAATCACCTCCTTTACAAGAATGTAAATACCGTCATCAGCAGCTGAACCATCGCCCAACTTACCAATGTACATACCTGGTCTCAGCCTGATATGCTCTTTCCAGTCGAGAGACCGGATATTATCTTCAGTATATTGATTTTCTGCCATTTATAACAACTTATTGGAAAGCTATCAAATATAAGGAAGAAAGAGAGGTGAAATTGAGAAACTTACGAGAACTTATTCACGCAAGCCTGTGAATTAAACCGGATACGTATTTCCGTCTTCAACGAATTCACTTTTCTGAAAAATAGGATGTGCTTCCTCGATATGTTGCTCACCATCTTCATATCGCGCACTTAAATGTCCCATGAGCAACTTTCCAACATTTGCCATTTTAGCAATTGTAGCGGCTTGCTGAGCTGTAGAGTGCATTGTGGCTTTCGCGCGATCAATAAACTCCTCTGTAAAGGTCGCTTCATGATACAACAAATCGACATTTTTTAAAAAAGGAACAATTGATTCTGAGTATTTCGTATCGGAACAAAATGCATACGACTTCTCACTTTCTCCTGGTAAAGTATATTCAATAGATTTAAATTCTTTCCCTTCATCATTTACGACATCAACCCCACTTTTTAGTAAATGGTAATGTTCAAATTTGACACCGTGACTTTTTGCTTTATCAACTAACAAGTGCCGTTGTTTTTCCTTTTGGGTGAACTTAAATCCTGTTGTTGGAACTTTATGAGATAATGGAAAAGAGCGAACGATCACTTTTTCATCCTCGAACAAAACTGTCTCCTGTTTTGCCTCGGTAGCAATAAATTCTATATCGAAGGACATTCGTGAACCATCATATTCAATCTGTAAATTCAAAATAGTTTCCAACTCCTTAGGAGCAAATATTTTGATTGGTTTAACTCTTCCTAGTAAATTCATTGTACTCAACAAACCAATCAATCCAAAATAATGATCTCCGTGTAAATGTGATATAAACACGGCGTCTATTCGCTGAAACTTAACTCCAAAACGACGCATTTGAGTTTGTGTGCCTTCTCCGCAATCGATTAAAAAATGCCGACTAGAAATAGAAATAAATTGAGAAGTCAACCCTCTCGAAGAAGTTGGAACAGCTGAACCGCTCCCCAGAATTTGAACAGAAAAGCTCACTATTTAATTGCCTCAAGGGCTTCAGATTCAGATACTGTAATTGTGAACACCTTATCCAATTGAGCAATACTAATTAGCTTGCTCACATTTTCATTTAATCCACACAACACAAATTTTCCATTGGTATCTTTACATAGGCGATTTGCAACTAGAATTGCACTTAAACCCGATGAATCACAGTATTTTGTTTTGGACATATCAATTACAATATTGTTGATACTACCTTTATTCAATAAAACCAATTCAGCTTTTAGGTCCGAAGCGTTTCCTGCATTCAGTTTATCGACATTTGTCTTAACGATCGCTGTTCCGTTTTGTTGATTTATGATAAAATCCATTGTAATTCGTTTATTTCAAATTTAACAAAATATTATTGACGTTTTATTTTCGACGCTAATAAATAAATTACTGCCATTCGGACTGCTACTCCATTTTCCACTTGCTGCAGAATAATCGATTGCTTTGAATCTGCTACATCACTTGTTATTTCAACACCTCTGTTAATTGGCCCAGGATGCATGACAACAATTTCTTTTGATAGATTATCCAAAATTTCCTTTGTTAAACCGTATTGCATTGAGTATTCTCGCAGTGATGGGAAATATTTAATATCCTGTCTTTCCAGTTGAATTCGCAGCATATTCGCTACATCACACCATTCAAGCGCTCGTTGCAGGTTATGCTCTACCTTAACCCCTAACTCGGCAATATATTTTGGCATGAGCGTAGTTGGACCACAAACCATAACTTCTGCGCCTAATTTTTGAAGGCAATAAATATTTGATAAGGCAACTCGCGAGTGAAGAATATCTCCAACAATCACTACCTTCTTACCACTAACTTCTCCCAATTTCTCTCGAATTGAATACGCATCTAACAAAGCTTGTGTTGGATGTTCGTGCGTTCCATCACCTGCGTTAACAACACAGGCGTTTACACGCTCAGATAGAAACTTAGCAGCTCCAGGACTCGAATGTCGCATTACAACCATATCTACCTTCATGGAAAGAATATTGTTAACTGTATCGATAAGCGTTTCTCCTTTTTTAACCGAAGAACTAGCTGCCGAAAAATTAACAACATCTGATGAAAGTCGTTTTTCAGCTAACTCAAAAGACAAACGTGTTCGAGTTGAGTTTTCAAAGAAAATATTTGCAATGGTAATATCTCGAAGGGAAGGAACTTTTTTTATTGGTCTATTAATAACTTGCTTAAAAGAGTCTGCAGTTTTAAAGATTAACTCAATGTCGTTTTTCGTTAAATCTTTAATTCCAATTAAATGATCTACACTTAAATTATCCATTTGCATCGGGGGTAAAAAGTACTACTTTATCTTCTCCTTCTATTTCTGTCCATTCTACGGATACACGCTCCGAAATCAATGTATCCACTGTTTTCCCAACGTAATCTGCAGAAATTGGTAAATCTCTTCTAAATCGTCTATCAATCATGGTGAGCAATTCAACTTTCTTAGGGCGTCCGAATGCTAACAAAGCATCCAGTCCAGCACGAATTGTTCGTCCGGTATACAAAACATCATCCATAAGAACAACGTTTTTATTCTCTATAACAAAATCAATGTTTGTTGCGCTCGGAATTAAAGGAGCTTCTCTTCTTCTGAAATCATCCCGGTAAAATGTGATATCCAAATTTCCACAAACTACCTCTTTCTCAAGAATTTCTTCTAAACGACTTTTTACCCGAGTTAACACATTAATCCCTCTTGGTTGAAGACCAATTAAAACAGTTTCCGAAAAATCGTTGTGAATTTCAATAAGTTGGTAACAAAGTCGATTAATCGTCAGTTCAAAGTGTCTTGAATTTAGAATGACTTGTTTTTCCATTGATACAAAGATAAAAGTATTTTAGCTTCAGCTATTCCGATATCAAAAAAACATTTTCTTTTTTTCAACGAATTATTAACCAAAGAGGATTTTCCATTTAAATGAAATTAACATCCCTTTAATCAACAACTAATACGGTTTAGTAGTTTTGAAAAAATAACCGAAATATAAACCCTAAATTTAATCAATAGTTAGGTTATAAAGTTGAGAATTCACAGTTCTCGATTGTTTTTGGTTTAGGTCGCCCGTTTTTGCACTCCCTCTTTTATCCGTCAGATAAATTTAGTGTAAAAGCGGGCAGTCCTTTTTTATACGATTAATTTCCACCTTTCTTTTTGACAGAATAACCATCGGCAATTAATATGTCGTAAACCTTATCTTTCAGATTTCCCTGAATGAGAATTTCACCATCTTTCGCAGATCCTCCAACTCCACATTTACTTTTTAGAGTTTTTCCTAAATTTTTTAGATCTTCATCAGTACCAACAAATCCTTCTATTAGCGTAACTTCTTTGCCACCACGCTGCTTACGATCTATTGAAACATATAATCGCTGCTCTGAATTAAAAAGCGTTTCTTGTTCTTCAAAAGTGTCTTCTTCGAATTGAAAATTTGGATTGGTAGAATAAAATCCTTTTTGCTTATTTTTCCCCATACATCATCAAAAATACAAATTTACCAATTGTTGATTTAATGAATGTTTTTTTTCTGCTTGATTGTAAACTGGAAAATTCTTGAAACTAAATCTTAGGGCACTTCTTACAGTTTATACCAGCTTTTTTGTACTTCTTACAGCACTTTTTTTTCTTGCATTCAAAAGAATATTCAGTTGCTTTAACAACCATTGCCTCTTGACGAATATCTGGATTAAGCTTCATCTATTTAGATTAATTCTAAACAAATATAATTACTTTCTTAAGATTAGTTCTAAATAAGGTCAATTATTTACAACTAAAAAACAGTTTAACAATAACAAGTCTGCACTTAGCTCATTCACAGTGTGTTCCACTTTATTGTTGGATTTTAGTCGTGCATTTATGAATCCACGTCCCTTTTTACCTTCTAAACCTAACAATTCGTTTTTCAGAATTTCAAAGTATGTTTCTTCCAATTCTTTCTCTGTGAACGAATTAATCTGATGTAAATACTTTTCTACTTGTTTATAGTTTTGAATACTTACAATATTTGAAATATGAAAAACAAATGAATCCGCATTTTTAGAAACAATAAGAAAACCTACTTTATTGTTTTTATCATCTGGTTCTGCATAAAGTTTTAAATTTTTTAATCCTTCAAGAAGAATAGAAAACAAACGTTTATTTTGAGCTGATTTAACACCATAGCTCGTAGTTATCTTCACAAGACTTTCAGCCAATTCACGAATAAACTCGGTCGAAAAGGTACCACAATGGGAAATTAAAATTTTACTTTCTTTCGAACTAGCTATTTTATCATGCTGATTTTGAAAAATCTCACGAATTTCATTATGAACCATAATAATAATTTATCGTAATGTCGCTTAATTCAAAATAATAGAAACAGTACCCTTTATTTTCTCGTCAGAACCACTAACATCGATTATGTAATAAAAAGAACCAACAGGCAACGGAGCACCTTTGTAAGTTCCATCCCATCGATTATTATTATATGGATTTGTCACAGACGATTCATGCTCAAAAATCAAATTCCCCCAGCGATTGTATATTCGCACAGTGTTGTCTGGATACTTTTCATCTAGTCCTAAAATTTCCCACGTATCATTCGTACCATCACCATCTGGTGTAAATGCCGTTGGATAAATCACCTCACAATTTTCGAATGTTACCACAACATCATCTGGCGTACTTTCACAACCATTAAGTGATTCTGTCACGTAATAAACTTGAGAAGTAGTTAAAGGAGTAACCAAGCTACCCGTTCCGTAAAATGAACTTAGCGTATTGTCTGTGTACCATGTGTATGTACCACCATTACCAGAAACACTAATTGAGCTTGGAGTTTCATCCGCACAATAAAGTACATCGGAACTTGCAACTGGTTGAGATGGTGTCATTGTCACAACTATTGTTTGGGTTTGACTGGCAGTGTTTGTACAGTTTAAATCAGAAACACTTGTCAACACATACACACCTTCTGCATTACCTAATGAAAATGGAGTTGTAGAAGAAACAATGTTTTGTGCAGTTCCATTTAATGTGTAGTTCAACGACCAATCCGCAGATCCTGAAACGTCAACCATTACATCTGAAACAACATCTCCGTCGCAATAATTAGCTCCGCCCGTAAAACTTACAACCGTTGGCAAAGGATTGATAGTTACTTGGAAATTTATTTCATCTTCACAAGTTGCAATTCCGTCGTATACCCAAACCGTTTGAGTTGAAGAAATTGGTCCAAGAATCTGAGTTCCCCCACTCGCTATTGCATTGTCGTAGTACGCTTCGCTTCCTGTTAGATTTGTTCCAGTAATCGCTGGTAAAGTATACGGTCCACAATTCACAACATCAGCAATTGGATCTAAAACTGGAGATTGAATAACTGAAACCGTAGTGTTTGCAGTATTTGTACATGTATTCGCGCTGGTAACAACTACCGTAAATACTTCTCCATCAACCGCACCTGTTACCGTCGGTGACTGATCCGTATTCGTTGTAATTGTTGCTCCACCAGAAGTACTCCACATCCATGAAACGGCATCTCCACCTGTTTCATTTAAACTAAAACTTCCTCCAATACAAATTGGACCGCTGTTGGACACTGTCACTGCTGGAGTTGCATTTACAGTAACCGTTGTTACTGCTGATGCCGCAGATGAACAACCACCCGAAGTTACAACAACAGTATAGTCTCCACTAGCAGTTGCCGAGTACGTTTGAGATGTCGCTCCTCCAATTGGAGTTCCGTTCAACGACCATTGATTACCAGTAGCTGAACTTGAAGTCAACGTAACTGAACCTGGACCACAAAATGTTGTTGGACCTCCAGCTGTAATAGTTGGAGTTGCTGGTGCAGATGGATCTGATAAACCTTGAACCAAGGTGTTCGAAGTACAAGGTCCGACCGTTATAATTATGTTATACGTACCTGCGGCCAAACCTGTAATTACATAAGGTAAAGTTACAGTACCTGAATTTCCTACTGCAGTACCTGTCCATGACACGACTCCTGTAGCTGTTCCATTGACTTGAATTGATCCAGTAGCTGTTCCACAAGAAGACGGATTTGTTACTGTCCCAACAGTTATAACAGGATTTGGAATTACAATGACTGTTGTGGCTGTTGATGGAGCCGATGGGCAACCGCCTGAAGTCACAACCACAGTATAGTCTCCTGAAACTGAAGCGAGATGTGTTTGGGCAGTAGCACCACCGATTGGTGTACCATCTAAATACCATTGATTACCTGTAGCTGAACTTGATGTTAAAGTAACTGAACCACCTGCACAAAAAGTTGTAGGACCACCTGCAGCAATAGTTGGAGTCGCCGGAGTTGGATTAACTGTAACTGTTGTAGGTACAGAGGCTGCTGAAGTACAACCACCAGTTGTTACAATCACCGTGTAATCGCCAGAAGCACTAACCAATAATGTTTGATTTGTTGCACCACCAATTGGAGTTCCATTCAATGACCATTGGTTACCAGTAGCTGAAC